>JABFSO010000059.1 GCA_013140555.1 Cyclobacteriaceae bacterium
TCATTACCAACCGAAATGATTTGAACCTTCATTTCCAATGAAGTGCAGCCCTCACTCACAAGTGACGGGCAAATGACGGGCAAGTGACAGGTGAAAACGATATACATACCCGCTTCTGCCCGTTACGCAATTCGTAAAAAACCTTGGATAAGATTATGAAAAAAGTATTACTCTATGTTTTAGGTGCCGTATTGTTGATGGCGGTGTGGGCTGGTTTTGTTTTAATGGGAACGGTGAACGGTTGGTTTCATTCGCGCATGGCAGGACAAAATACTTCATCTTCCTTTCGTTCAGCTACTGAATCGGAAATCAAAAAACTGTTTGTTGGAAACTTTGCCTTAGCAGTGATGAAAAATGGGGTGGTTGAATATGAGCAATTTTACTCATCCGGAAATGCGGTGGATAGAAATACAGTTTTTCAGGTTTGATCCTTAAGCAAGTGGATTTCTGCTTTTGGAATCATGAAGCTGGTGGAAGATAGTAAATTGGATTTGGATGCACCGGTGAGTAGTTATTTAACCCGCTGGCAACTTCCTCCCAGTGAATTCAATAACGAAGAAGTCACAGTGCGTAGATTGTTAAGTCACACGGCAGGGTTAACCGATGGACTAGGTTATTCAGGTTTTAAAGCAGGAGTCACGCTGCCTTCAATTGAACAATCTTTAACCAAAGCGCCCGATGCCGATGAAGGTCTAAGTGGGGCTGTGCGCGTAGGCATTCAGCCGGGCAGCACGTTTAAATATTCCGGTGGTGGCTATACGCTCTTGCAATTACTAGTGGAAGAAGTAAGCCATCAGTCCTTTGCCGATTATATGACACAATCCGTTTTCAAACCGTTGGGGATGACTCATTCTACCTACATGTGGAGCGACTCTTCTTCTAATGGCTTAGCAGAGTTTTATAACAAAGACGGTACAAAATCCGAACACTATCGCTACACATCTTTAGCGGCCACATCCCTCTACACGTCACTCGCTGATCTGGAATTATTTTTTCAGGCACATCTACCGGGCAAGAACCAGCAGCCGGTGGGTAGAAATGTGCTGCGTCCGGAGACTCTCAAAAAAATGCGCGAGCCGCATGCACAATCGATGGGGGTAGATATGTGGGGATTGGGAACCGTTCTCTTTGCACCAATAGACAATAACGATTTTATCATTGGTCACGATGGAAAAAGTACACCTCCGATTAACACGGCAGTTCGATTACATCCACAAACAGGGGATGGGATAATCGTGCTAGAAACAGGACATCCAAATGTGGCGACCAAGTTGGCCAGTGAATGGGTATTCTGGCATACCGGCAAAGTAGATCTCTTTTTATTTCAGATGTTAACAGGTGACATGGTGAATTCGATTGGCATTGGGTGGATCGTGATCATCGTATTGATAATTGCGTATGGTATAGTGAGGAGAAAGCGATTGACGGAACGTTAACTAAACAAGAATATATATTAGTAATGGTTTATTTGCAGATTTCTTAGAAAGCATTTCATATTTCTTTTGGGAGAATGGGTTTAACGCTCATTCTTTCAAGAGTTCTGCGAGAGCCGGATCTTTCATCATTTCCAAACGATGCAAGGAAGCTAGTTCTTCTTCCTTACTTCCAATCCAGGAAGTGCTAACACGACAACCTTTCTTACAATCATTCGGATAATCTATTCTTTTGTAAGCCCAACCTACGCAAGTAGTTTCATCCACCTGAGTGATAAAGATTTCACATTTCCCATCAATTCCATGAAACCTCATTTTTTCTATTACTCCATCTTTTCTTCCGCGATTAATCTGATATTGGTGAACAATTCTAGGGTCATCAAACTTAACCATCTCAATATCTTTTGTTTGTAGTACTTTTCCGATAATAGGCTTTTGAAGAAATCGCTTTTGATAGCGCGATGGCAATCGATCGATGGGTAGTTTTGATTGAGGTGGATTTTTTTTAGGGCCTTTAAAAAAATAAGGACCGTCAAAATAACGCTGATAACCGGCATTATAATCGTTGGCCAATCGCTCATAATCGTTTTCGTCACGATGATAACCCCATTCATTATACTGCGCTTCGGTAAATAGGTAGATAAGGCTATCCCATGTGAAGATCGTATATTCTTTAATGATATAAAGGGTGTCGCTTATTTGAAACGGTAAGCTGTCGCTAGTGATAATAGGGGGGCTTGACCAGTCATGAATTTCATTTATTACATATTCTGGAATGAGAGTTACTTTATCGCCTTCTACAATGTAAGAGCCTTTGACCTTTTTTACTTTACCGCCACCCCTACAACCCCAGTCCGATCTTTCATGTATGAATTTTCCATTTGCCATGAGTGTCAGATCCAAACCACTGTTGAACCCGTTCATTTTGTACACACCAATGACCTGATCGTGCATAGCCTGATTTTTTTGTCGGCAACTGATCAAAAGCAGTACGAATAAGAGTAGTACAAGCTGTTTCATTTTCATTGGTCAAATTAGGTATTTCTTCATTAAAATAGAACGGTCATGGACACAATTTTAGTGCTTTCAATGTTCTCGCTGAGCCTCAGGTAAGAGCAATGACTTTCCTAATTTTGATTGGCGATTAGTAAACTGTTCCGATTTCTATTTTCGAACTCCGTGAGTTAAGCAGCCTTTCATTCAGTTGTATACAGGCTGGCATTAACTAATCAACATTCTTTTTTCTGAAAAAGACGCAATCTTTTGTGACTTTTCGAATAGTTTTCCTACTAATTGGGAAACGCAACTAAAAACCATTGATGAGCGCTGATTTTTTAGATACGATCAAGCAAAACCAGGGGATTATTTTCAAACTTGTTAGAATTTATGCCGATCAGTATGAAGATCAGCAGGATCTTTATCAGGAAATCGTGTATCAACTTTGGAAATCCTTTCATTCCTTTCAGGGAAAATCAAAAATCAGCACGTGGATTTATCAAGTAGCATTAAACACATCATTAGCATATGTAAATCTTAAAAAGAAACATTCAAGAACCGTTTCGTTACAAGACATCTCACTTCAAATGGAGGAAAAAACGGACACGCAAGTGGAAGATAAAATTGCGGAGATGTATCAGCAGATTAAACAATTGAATGAAATTGACAAGGCCATCATTTTCTTGTTTCTGGAAGGAAAGAGCTATGAAGAAATCGCGGTAATTACAGGATTTACAATCACGAACATCGGTACCCGACTGAACAGAATTAAACTTAAGCTAAAACAGAAAATTGTTAAATGATATTTTATGGAATTAGATGAAATGAAAAATGTCTGGCGTACGATGGATGGTGGAAAGAGTTTAGATCCTCATCAAATGAATGATGTTTCGAAATTGGAGTACACTAGGAAAGCGAGTGTCTTTACAACGGGCGAAGTTATTGGATTGGTGGTTGCTTACACGATAGCCGGCCTTATTTTATACCAATTTAAGACGTTGGATGATGGGTATCTACTTTTGAGTGGTTATTTTTTGGTTGTTTATCTTTTGATCATGCCACTGTATACTTTATTCCAAACATGGAAGATGAAACACATCGATTTAGGTCAATCCAGTTACAAGGAAGTACTCGAACACTTTTATACATCCAAAAATAATTTGAAGAAAGCAGAAAAGATAAGTTTGATAGCAAGTCCGATTCTTTTTCTGGCAGCGATCGCCATTCTTACAAAATTATTTACTGACAAAAATCTTTTTACAATAAACATTCAATGGCCTGTTGTTTTCCTGATTGGCATTGCGCTGTTAGGTGCCATATTCTTCAACATTTGGGCATTCAAAAAGAGAGATCAACAATTCAAATCAATAAACGAGTTGCTGGAAGAGGAAAACTAAAAAAGTATAATTGCTATGACAGAAATAAAAACAAGAAATCGCGGAAATGGAGTTGGAATTGGCGCTGCATTAGGCGTGGCGTTCGGAGCAGCGTTTGGATATCAGTCCGGAGGTGTATCACAAAGTATGGCGCTAGGACTAGCGATCGGTGTGGCACTAGGAGCTATTTTTGATTTTGCGATACGAGATAGAGTAGGCAAGGAGTGAGCATACAAACAGTGTGTTTCGTGAAAACATATTGCACTTTATTCCTTTTTTCTTTTCTACCGGTTCTCTGAACTACACAATTGTTCATACGCAATCATCATTAACCAATTGTTCACACATCAATCAACTCACTATTTTTATACCTTTACCGGGTGTAAAAATAATGCTTCATGGCAGTTGATTTTGATGTCGCAATAATTGGTGCCGGCCCGTCTGGGAGTACCTGCGCGCTCGCGCTCCAGGGTAAGGGATTAAAGGTAGCCTTGATTGACAAAGAAGCATTTCCTCGCGATAAGATATGCGGTGATGCCATTCCGGGTTCTGCCTTCAAAGCCATCAGCCGTTTGCGTAGCACTTGGGGTGATCAAATGAAAGCCTTTACGCATGGCTTGGCTATCACATCCATTGCCATTTTCTTTTCAAAAAGAAATGTGATCCGCTATACATGGAAACTATTTTCGTATAATAGCAAGCGGATTGATTTCGATCATTTTCTTTTTCAATTGGTGAAGAAGGAAACCAATACTCACATCCTGGAACACAAACAACTTCAACAGGTAACGGCCACACCGGATTATTGTCAATGCCTGTTTTCAGACGGATCTTCTATCCACGCATCGGTGGTAGTAGGATGCGATGGCGCATACTCCGTTGTAAAACGAAATCTGATTGATTCTGAGCAGCCCGACTCACTGGCTGTTACCGCTATCCGTGCGTATTACAAAGGGATCAAGGGCATTCAAGCCGGATGCAATGAAGCACATCTGATCAAGGAAGTACAAGGCTATTTTTGGATTTTTCCCTTACGAGATGGCTGGGCGAATGTTGGTTTTGGTTTATTCAAAAACAAAAACCGAAAAGATCGAGCCCCTGTGAATCTGCGTACTCTGTTGGAAGAAATCACGCAATCGCCCGCGTTTGCCGATCGTTTTAAAGATGCTACCGTGGAAGGAAAGGTAAATGGGTTCAGTTTGCCGATATGGACGCGGCAAAGAAGTGTAAGTGGACATCGCTTTCTCTTGTGTGGTGATGCCGCATCGTTAATTGATCCCTTGCAAGGACATGGCATTGATTTGGGGATGTGGAGTGGAGTGATGGCTGCCGAACAAATCGGGCAGTGCTTTACAGAAAATGATTTTAGTTCACACAGAATGAAAGCGTATGACCGGGCGCTGCATCAGAAATTTGGCCCGGAACTATCGCGCAACTATTTTTTGATGCGGCTGTTTTTGAGGTTCCCGATATTGCTTCGTGTTATTTCTAAGTTCTATTTCCCGAAGGGTATCATCAATTGGCTATTCGTTAAGTTGAAATTGTGATGGAAAAACTGAAAAGGGCAACCCTACGAGCAAAGGATTGACGCATTAACCACCTATAAATGTCGTGTTTCGCCCCATTCTGATTCTACTTGTGGTTTAGCTTTGTATGTTCTTACTTTGGTTCGCATGATTAATTGCTGGCAACGGTCTGACAAAGAATAGAACTCAAACTGATTAAAAAAAATAAGCAAAATCCTAAACACCAGAATAAGTTATGGCACAGATTAATCCACACATCAACTTTAACGGAAATGCCGAAGAAGCTTTTACATTTTACAAATCTGTTTTTGGTGGAGCGTTTACAAAAATCATTCGTTTCAAAGATCTCGCCAGTGCTGAATTTCCAGTAGCAGAACATGAAGCAAATAAGGTCATGCATATTGCATTGCCGATTGGCAAGAATACATTAATGGCCAACGATGTTCCTGAAATTCTAGGAAAAACAAATGAGAATGAGAATCGGTCTAAAATAGTTGTTAGCACAGAAAGCAAAGAAGAAGCCGATCTTATATTCAACGGACTATCAGCGGGCGGAAGCATTGAGATGCCTATGGAGGCTAGTCCTTGGGGTTCCTATTTTGGAATGTTTAGAGACAAATACGGCATCGAATGGATGATCGAATTTGATCAGAATAATCGATAGCAATCAACCTGCTAGAGCGAACGTGAAACTTTAATCAGTGTCTTGCTCATGTATTGCGGGTTTTAATACATCCGAGGTTGGCTATTATAACACGCGAAGCATGGGTGATTCCAATAGGAGTATAGCTGCTGCCGATTACATCTTTGTTTGAAGTGCTTCCTTAGCACAGAGGATACATTCGACTAAAAAAGTAGTATCTTTCAGTTTACTCAACAACTGATATGAAGAATCTGCTTTTCTCCTCCTTCTTTTTCCTTGCTGTTTCGGGCTATACACAAAAAATCATTGTGCGATCCGTTACCGAAGTGGATGTTAATACAATCGCGTACCCCAACTCACTGGGCAGCACTACGTCAAGTCAACCGCAGAAAGGCACGGTGAAACTGACGAATGGGAGCGAGGTAAAAGGAAAGATCACGTTTTTTAAGAAAAAAGATATTTTTAATCGTGTGAAGGTGAATACCGGAGACGAGAAAATGGAAATATCTGCAGAGCAAATCGCCACGATTGTGCTCGACCCCATCGTTTACGAAAAAGAATACCCGAACAATTTTAAAAACCCTGAAAAGAATTTTCAGCCCGGATATATTGTGTTGCCAAATGGAATGAAAATGACTGGACGTGTAGCACAGTTGCGCGATTTCAGCGACTACGACTTTTTTGTTTACAATGTGGCTTTTTTGCCGGAGGGCACCACCGTAGCGTCTACCTTTAAAGGAGGACGGTTAGTGGAGTTTGGGCAAGAAATTAATGGTGTTGTCAATCGTTGGGATGGCTATGCAGACGGGTATTTATTACGCTTGACGGACGGGCGGTTTCGGTTGAGTCGCAATCCCTATTCAAAAACAAAAAACGAGTTTTTCACCAGCGTCAAAAATCAGGCAGCCGATGAGTTGTCGAAAGAAGTAGCCGGGCAGGCGCTTACCAATAACTTTGGCAACGGACAAAACATGAATGAGTCATTGGAGAATGCGGCCAAAGCAGGGCAGGCTGTGCAGGAAGTATTAGGTAGCATTGAGATCAATAAAAAAGAGTATTTGATATTCGACTCGGTTAATAAGTCAGTAGAGACGGTAAACAAATCAAATCTCAAAGAGGTGCTCAAGAAAATCAGCAGCGGCTGTTCCGATGCAGGCGAACCTACCTGGGATAAAATAGTAGAGTACATCAATCAGTTGAATAGTTCATGTCGGTAATGAATCGTTTCGGCATCCGCTAGTCATTTTCATAAGCATCCGCTATTCATGATCTTGCCAATGATTCGGTTGTCATAAGCGAACAGTGAGAACGATTTAATTTGGAAGCTTACGATGATTACCCCCCCC
>JABFSO010000333.1 GCA_013140555.1 Cyclobacteriaceae bacterium
GATTAATGGTAATCAGGTCTAATTTGGTCTTTCCATCAGCTAAACTGTATTCAAACATCAAGTCGCTGGTGCGCAAACCGAGGTAATCCTTGATTTGCTGTTGCACTCGTGCAGCTTCTACATGAATGTCGCTGACGGTATCGAGATTAATTTTTGGCATTGTGGTTAACTAAACTTCAAGAAACTCACAAAAGTTTCCCAATTTCAACTCAAAATTAAGAAAAACCTGACCATTCTCTCAATATGGAAAAATTAGAGCACATTGGCATCGCAGTTAAAAATCTGGAAGAGTCGAATCTTTTGTTTGCCAAATTGTTGGGTAAACCGCATTATAAAATCGAGGAAGTCGCCAGCGAGGGAGTGCGAACTTCATTTTTTGACGTGGGCGGAGTGAAAATAGAATTACTGGAAGCCACACGCCCCGATTCGCCCATCGCCACATTTATTGAAAAAAGAGGGGAAGGAATTCATCATCTGGCCTTTGGCGTTAACCAAATTGAAAATGAAATGAAAGAAAAATCAAATGCGGGTTTTTCACTGCTGGCACAGCAACCCAAAGATGGCGCAGACAACAAGCGGATTGTTTTTTTACATCCCAAAACTACCAACGGTGTGTTGGTAGAAATGTGTGAAGACCGCAATTAAACTACGAAGGTCAGTTTTCAACAGCAACAGATGCGGCTGCCGGATTGCGAGTTACGTTTTCATTTTTGCGATCCCACTCAATCAAACCATCGCGTAAGCGAATAATGCGATGCGAGTAGTGTGCAATATCATCTTCGTGTGTAACGAGAATAATGGTGTTGCCCTTATCATGCAAATCCTGAAAAAGATTCATGATGTCGTAACTGGTTTTGGTATCCAAGTTACCGGTTGGCTCATCGGCTAAAATAATAGAAGGATTATTTACTAAGGCTCTGGCGATGGCAACACGTTGGCGTTGACCACCGGATAGCTCATTCGGTTTATGATGATGACGATTGGCCAGATTAACGTTTTCTAATGCTGCCATTGCCATCTCTTCACGTTCATCTTTTGAATAGCCTGCATAAATCAGCGGAAGCGCTACGTTTTCTAAAGCAGAAGCACGAGGCAACAGATTGAAAGTTTGAAACACGAATCCGATTTCTTTGTTGCGAATCATCGCCAATTCATTCTCGGTCATTTCGCTTACCTCCTGATTATTCAGGCGATAGCGGCCATTGGTAGGTGAATCAAGGCAACCAACAATATTCATCAAAGTAGACTTTCCAGAACCAGATGGTCCCATAAATGCAACATACTCACCTTTATCGATAGAAATTGAAATGGATTGCAACGCGTTTACAATGTTGTTACCCATTTTGTAAATCTTTGATATCTCGTGTGTTTCAATGATTTTGGCCATGCTGTCTGTTGATTAAATGCAATGTTTAAAGTCTAACTCCTAAGAACTGTTCCAACGTCAATTAGTTTCAAATCAAGTCAATTTTGCCTTAAAAAATTGAAATTTCTTGATAAATGACAACAACCAGACGGATGGGTGGTGAAAATGTTACGCGTGGTCCGTAATCTGAAAATGATAATTACGATCGGTGTACTCAAATGTTTGCAGGTTATACACCCGTTCCGTAAACGAAACTTCCCTCTGATGATTGATCAAAATTACCGTAGAGCAGCGCGTGCCGTAGCCATTGGTTTTTATAAACATAGAAGATAATGCTCGTTCTCGTTCCATTCCGATTCCTGTTTCTGGCAAAAGCTCATCATCCGCCTTTTCTTCATTCTTCAACAATTGAAAGAGCGTTTCTGCTTTGACCTCCTGCTGCAACAAGATATTTTGAAATTGCTCTTTCCCTCTCAACACTTTTGGCCATGGGGTGTCGAGTAAATGATTGCTCAGCCCATGAATTCCATTGGGAATAAGATTAATTCCTTTCCGGTAATTGGAGTAATAATATAGCGACTTCAAATTCCCGACAATCAGGTTATAACCATTGTAGCGCTTTCCGTTCTGTTCCACCTGTTTCAAATATTCCTGTGCATTTTGTTCCGAACTCAAAAAATCAGAAACCAACTGACCACGCGAAGGGGCGTTCGGGTCAATATTTTTTGGATCTCGATAATTGGTAATCATACTGATTCGGCCTGAGGTAGTCATGGCCATCCAAGTGCCTTGTGCCTCTAAGTCGCGGCCACCAACGATTGTGGGATAATCTTTCCAAAAATCGGCCGGTGCTGTTTGTCGGTTGTAAAATTCATCGCGATTCGCAGCGATGATGAGCGGATAAACCAGATGTTGATTGACAGCTAAAAAGATGAGGCACATAATTCTCTAAACAAATAACTATTCAAATAATTCCAATTGCGAAGGTAACAACTGAAACGACCTGCGATGAAAAGGTGTAATTCCTAATTTTTTTATTCCTTCACGATGCTCGGGAGTTGGGTAGCCCACATTGGTCGCCCAACCGTAGCCCGGAAATTCAATCGATAATTTTTCCATTAGCTCATCGCGATATGTTTTTGCTAGGACAGACGCAGCGGCTATGGACAGAAATTTTGCATCTCCTTTAATGATGCATTTGTGTTCAATCTTCTGATACGGTTTGAATCGATTTCCATCAATCAATAAAAGCTCCGGGCGTGTTTGTAATTGATCGAGCGCCAAGTGCATAGCCTTGAAAGATGCATTTAAAATATTTATTTGATCGATTTCCTCGTGACTCACCTCAGCTACGGCCCAAGCCAAAGCTGCCTGCTTAATTTCTTCCTGCAATTGATCGCGATCAGCTTTTTTTAATTGTTTGGAATCGTTGAGTAGTGGATGCTTAAATTTTTTCGGGAGAATAACGGCAGCCGCCACCACAGGACCGGCTAAGCAGCCACGGCCTACTTCATCACAACCGGCTTCGATTCTATTTTTAGTGAAGGAAGATTTTAGCATGATGAATGATAACCGGATAAAACGAAAGCACAAATTAAAACAAAAATTACCGGTTGATTCGTGATGTCTAAGTGGCAACAAATCTTGACCTTTGGAATCTATTTTCTATTCGATGAAAAACCCTTGGACGACCCTTTCAACCGAAGATATCTACGAAAACCCTTGGATCAAACTGGAGCAGCACCAGGTAATTAATCCGGCAGGCGGTAGAGGAATTTATGGAAAAATCCATTTCAAGAACAAAGCTATCGGTATTGTGGCATTGGATGAACATAAAAATACATGGCTGGTCGGGCAGCATCGTTATCCACTGAATGAATGGAGTTGGGAAATACCGGAAGGTGGCGGGCCACTTGAAATCGATGCGCTTGAATCTGCAAAGCGCGAACTGAGAGAAGAAACAGGATTAGAAGCAACCAATTGGCAATTAGTTCAGCGAAGTCATTTATCAAATTCGGTATCCGATGAAGAAGGGTTTGTCTTTTTAGCGGAAGGATTGATTGAGGGTTCCCATCAGCGAGAAGAAACGGAAGCCGATATGAAAGTGTGGAAGCTGCCCTTTATCGAGGCACTTCAAATGGTTTTGGACGGAAAAATAACTGATAGCTTAAGTGTGATAGGAATACTGCGGGTTGCACGTATCTTAAATTTGTAAACTCAGAATTAGCAACTAATGCAAATCGAAAAATACAAACCCCATCTGCGGGAAGGTTTTCACTTAGCATATCCTGTCATGTTAAGTCAGTTAGGACACGTTACCATGGGCGTGGCGGATAATATTATGGTGGGCAACTTAGGTGCTGCTCACTTAGCCGGAGCCGGATTGGCGAATGTGGCTTTTAATTTCTTGTTGCTCTTTGGGATTGGTGTTTCCTACGCCATTACACCTTTGGTTGCTACCGCAGATGGCGAACGGAATGATGGACAAATTGCTTCTATCCTCAAGCATGGGTTGTTGATAAATGTGCTCAATAGTTTAGTGTTAATTGGTGTAGTTTCGATAGGCATGAAAGTGCTCTATCATATTCATCAACCACCGGAAGTGGTGGAACTGGCCACACCTTATCTTAGCATCATCACCTTTTCGCTTATTCCGATTCTGGTTTTTCAAACCTTTCGTCAGTTTACGGAAGGGTTGTCGATGACACGCATTGCTATGATCATTGTTATCGCCAGCAACTTCGTGAACATTGGTCTAAACTATATTTTGATTTACGGACATTTCGGTTTTCCGGCAATGGGTTTAAATGGAGCAGGTTACGCTACCCTTATATCCAGAATTTTAATGGCAGCCGCTTTTGCGGGATTTGTGTACTTCGCTCCACGCTTTAAGAAATATCGTGTCGGATTTTTCATTGGCAACTACTCCAAAAAATTAATTTCAAAGATGTTGCACATTGGCTTGCCGGCTGGATTACAATTTATTTTCGAAGTAGCGGCTTTTGATTTTTCATTGGTGATGATGGGTTGGCTCGGAACAAGTGCATTAGCTGCACATCAGATCGCCATCAATCTGGCAACCATCAGTTACATGACCACCTCGGGTTTGGCGGCAGCCGCCACCATTCGCGTAAGCAATTTTTTAGGAAAGAAAGATTACGTCAATCTGCGCCAAGCTGCATATGCTTTATTGGGATTAGCCATGGTGATTATGAGTGCGTGGGCGATACTATTTATTGCCGGCCGCGATCTTTTACCTCACTTCTATGTCACCGATGAAAATGTAATTGCCATTGCCGGGCCGTTGCTGATTATTGCGGGATTGTTTCAATTAAGTGATGGAGCTCAAGTGGTGTGTATTGGCGCATTGCGTGGATTGCAAGATGTGAAGGTTCCATCGCTTCTGATATTTGTTTCGTATTGGATCATCGGCTTGCCTTTGGGCTACTGCTTTACGTTTGTTTTTGGCTGGGGTGCCATCGGCATTTGGATAGGGTTGTTGATTGGCCTCACTTTAACCGCCAGCGCCATGTTTGTGCGCTTCTACCGATTGAGCAATAAATTGGTGTAAAGTTTTTATATTTGATTACTCCCCATTCAATTCAAATTATGAGTTATGAGGAAAGTAATTGCGCTAACGGATGAAAAAGTAATCAGTAAGATTTTTGTCATACGTGGTAAAAAGGTAAATGTTAGATAAAGATTTAGCTGAAATGTATTCTGTTGAAACCCGAATTTTGAATCAAGCGGTAAAGCGAAATACAAAAAGATTACCGGATGATTTTATGTTTCAGTTGACAGATATCGAGTTCAATCACTTGATATCACAAATTGTGATATCAAGTGATTCTAATAATCGATGGGGTGGTACAAGAAAATTACCCTACGCCTTCACTGAACAAGGGGTTGCCATGCTTTCTACCGTTTTAAATAGTAAGATTGCTATCGATGTTAGCATCCAAATCATTCGAGTTTTCACTCGAATGCGAGAGGCTTTACTGAATCATAAGGATATTTTGCTGAAGTTAGAAAAATTGGAGAAAAAGACTTTAAATCAAGACAATCAAATAAGTAAGCAGCAACTAGAAATAAGGGCCATTTTCGAAGCCTTAAAGCAGTTGATAAATTCATCCAAATTGCCAAGAAGAAAAATTGGTTTCAAAATACATTCAAAATGACCACCTCCAAACCCGTTCGCCTCTCACAAACTACCATTACAGAACTAATGATTCCGGCCTATGCCAACTTTGGTGGCAAAATTCATGGAGGGATTTTGCTTTCATTGATGGACAAAGTAGCCTATGCCACGGCCAGCAAGCATGCTGAAACGTATTGTGTTACCGTCTCGGTAGATCAAGTAGAATTTTTGCAACCGGTAGAAGTGGGCGAATTAGTTTCCATGATGGCTTCCGTTAACTATGTTGGTAAAACATCGCTGGTGGTGGGAATTCGGGTGGAATCTCAAAATGTAAAGACAGGCATCACCAAACATACCAACTCGTCTTTCTTTACTATGGTAGCCAAAGGCGAAGACGACAAGCCCACGATGGTCCCAAAACTGATTTTAGAAAATGAGGAAGAAGTGAAGCGCTTTATTGAATCGATGCGCATGAAAGAGATCAAAAAAGCCGTGAAAGACCAAATGGACGATTCCAAATCTAAAATGGAAGTAGAAAATGCCCGCTCAATTTTGAAAGACCAACGCTGCGAAATAAAAATCAGATTGTAAATTTTATAATTCTATCTACCTCAACCGAGGAAATCATATTATTTTGCACACGTAAACCTTAACCTCTATTCATGAAGTATTTTGTTGTAGTTGCGCTTATCTTAATCTCAAAATTTTCGATCGCTCAATATCCAGCCATCCTTTCACAGCGTGATCAAGCGCGCGTGGTGGATGAGTTACTCGAAGATCGTTTACGCACTGTGTTACCAACGCTGATGCGCAGAGAAGGATTTGACATGTGGGTGATTGTTTCCCGCGAATACAATGAAGACCCTGTAATTCGTACCCTTCTACCGGCTACTTGGTTTGCCGCTCGGAGAACAACGATGTTGGTTGTGTATGATAAAGGGAAAGACAACAAAGGCAACGACCTGGGTTTCGAATATCTAGCAGTAGCACGCTATGATGTTGGAAAAGTTTTTAAACGTGCGTGGGATCCGGATCAGCAGCCAGACCAATGGGGGCAATTGGCCCGTTTGATTGACGAACGCAATCCCAAAAAAATAGGTATTAACAAAGCACCTCATTGGGGTCATGCCGATGGAATGACTGCCAACGATTATGATCAGTTTCTGACCGCGTTGCCAAAGCGCTTATTTACACATGTTACTTCGGCTGAAAAACTTGCAGTAGCATGGTTAGAAACACGCACCGAAAAAGAAATGGTGATCTACCAACAAATCTGTCGCATTGCACATCAAATTATTGCCGAAGGATTTTCCGATAAAGTGATTCAACCGGGTGTAACTACCACCGAAGATGTTGTATGGTGGTATCGCGAAGAAATTAAGCGTTTGAAATTAGATACTTGGTTTCAGCCATCGGTTTCCATTCAACGTGAAGAATCAGAAACCATGATGTTCAAACGGCCACAACCACTCGTGATTATGCCGGGTGATTTGCTCCACGTTGATTTTGGTATCACCTACCTGCGATTAAACACCGACACACAACAACATGCTTATATTTTAAAAGCGGGTGAAACCGATGCTCCTGAATACTTAAAAAATGCTTTTAAACGCGGAAACAAACTGCAGGATATTTTAACGAGCAACTTCAAGGAAGGGAAAACTGGAAATTCAATTTTGGCCGACTCGCGTAATCAAGCTATTGCTGCCAGTATAAATCCATCCATCTATACGCATCCTATTGGTTTTCATGGACACGCTGCCGGAACTACCATCGGCATGTGGGATATGCAAAAT
>JABFSO010000154.1 GCA_013140555.1 Cyclobacteriaceae bacterium
ATGAACACCCCTTCCCGCAAATCACTCAGTGAAGTAAATGCCTCGGTCGATGCCACCAATCGCAAGGGCATCCGCAAGTTATTGGCCTTTTTAGGGCCGGCCTATCTGGTCAGTGTTGGCTACATGGATCCAGGTAACTGGGCCACCGACATTGCAGGAGGTAGTCAATTTGGATATGCGCTGATTTGGGTATTATTAATGTCGAACCTGATGGCGTTGTTGCTGCAAAGTCTCAGTGCCCGACTGGGCGTTGTGCGCCAACTCGATTTAGCGCAAGCATCCCGCAGCTCGTATCACCCCATCGTCAATTTTTGTTTATGGATCTTAGCTGAGATCGCCATTGCCGCCTGCGACCTGGCCGAAGTATTGGGTATGGCCATTGGCTTGCAATTGCTATTTGGTTTGCCGCTGATTTGGGGAGTTTCGTTGACCGTGCTCGACACACTCCTATTATTGGTTTTGCAAAGTTATGGTATGCGCAAGATTGAGGCATTTATTATTGCCTTGGTAGCGATTATTGGGGTTTCGTTTTTAATGGAGATGATTTGGGCAAAGCCCGACATGGGGGAATTGGCCAAAGGGTTTATTCCTTCCATCCCTTCAGACGAAGCGTTATACATCGCGATCGGAATTATCGGTGCTACTGTGATGCCTCACAATCTTTATCTGCACTCTTCGCTGGTGCAAACACGCAGAATCGATTCTTCGGAAAAAGGAATCTGGTCGGCCATCAAATACAACTTTATTGATTCGGCCATTGCCTTGAATGCGGCCTTCTTCGTCAACGCAGCCATTCTCATCTTGGCCGCCTCTACGTTTTTTCGAGCCGGCATGTTTGAAGTATCCGACATTCAGGATTCCTATAAATTTTTAGCACCACTCACCGGCACGAAGTGGGCCTCTATTTTATTTGGTGTGGCACTGGTAGCAGCCGGACAAAGCTCCACCATTACGGGCACACTAGCTGGACAAGTGGTGATGGAAGGATATTTGAATTTACGCATCGCTCCGTGGCTTCGTAGGCTCATCACCCGATTGATTGCTATCATTCCCGCATACGTGGTGATCCTTATGTATGGTGAAGGTAAAACAGGTGAGTTGCTCGTCTTTAGTCAGGTGGTGTTGAGCTTGCAACTCGGCTTCGCGGTAATTCCGCTCATTCACTTCACCAGCGACAAAGAAAAGATGGGTGTATTTGCCATTAAACCTTGGGTGAAATTTGCTGCATGGGTTATCGCTTTCATCATCGTGTCGCTCAATGTAAAACTTGTCACGCAGGAAATTAAAGGTTGGTTGGCCAATGCTGGTGAAAACGAGTGGATGATTTGGATGCTGGTTATTCCGATTTGTTTGGCAACAGGCGTGCTCCTACTCTACATCACTTTCAAGCCATTATTTGATCAGCGCAGGATGGAGAAGAATGCACGTTCGCCCCACGGGACGGCTTCCGTTTTAGAGCCACTAGTGAAACCCAACTACAAACGCGTAGCTATCACCATCGACTTCAGTAAAGTAGACTCCGTTTCCATCAGCAATGCGGTAGCGCAAGGCGGCAAAGAAGCAACCTATCTATTGGTACACATTGTAGAAACCGCGGGCGCGATTTGGTATGGAAGTGAAATTGCAGACCGCGAATCGGATGACGACAAGGCAGCCTTGAAGAACTATGCTGAGCAATTGCAGCAACAAGGATATCAAGTTCAAGTAGAAATTGGCTATGGAAACCCCAAGCAAATCATTCCCGAAATCGTTACACGCTTCAACTCTGACTTGCTGGTGATGGGTGCGCACGGACACAAGTGGGCCAAAGATCTGATCTTCGGAACTACGGTTGACACAGTGCGGCATCGGGTTGATATTCCGGTTTTGATTGTGCGTTAGTCGTTCCTTTTGATTCGTATCAAACAAAGTACTTTATCTACCTTTGCGGAAACTATTTTGTATTGAATCCCATTGACGATACCATCATCGCACTCGCTACGCCTCCGGGCATCAGCGCGCTCGCTGTCATACGCTTATCCGGCAAAAATGCTATTGAAATAACCCAGCAGGTTTTTAAAGGAAAAAATTTATTGCAGCAATCTAGTCACACCGTTCACTTAGGTGGATTGGGTGAGAAAGGACGAACGATTGACGAGGTGATGGTAGCGATTTTCAAGGAGCCGCACTCCTTCACCAAAGAAAACTCCGTGGAGATTTCGTGTCACGGTTCTCCGGTGATTGTAAAAGAAATTATTAAGTTATTAATGGCGCATGGCGCGCGGTTGGCGAAGCCGGGTGAGTTTACACAACGCGCCTTTTTTAACGGTCGCTTTGATCTTGCACAAGCTGAAGCTGTAGCTGATTTGATTCACGCAGAAAATGACAATGCGCGACAAGCGGCACTCAATCAAATGCGCGGTGGCTTCTCGAAAGAGATTCAGCATCTGCGTGAAGAGTTGATTCATTTTGCTTCGCTCATTGAATTGGAGTTGGACTTTGGTGAAGAAGATGTTGAGTTTGCGAAGCGTGAAGACCTCAAGAAGTTAATTCAGCAGATACAAATCTATTTGCAGTCGTTGATACAATCATTCGATCAGGGCAACGTGATTAAAAATGGAGTGCCGACCGTTATTGCCGGAAAACCCAATGCAGGAAAGTCCACGTTGCTGAATGCCTTGCTCAACGAAGAGAAAGCTATTGTTTCGGATATTCCCGGCACCACGCGCGATGTCATTGAAGACGAAGTGGTGATTGGTGGGATCAATTTTCGTTTTATGGATACGGCCGGCTTGCGTGATACAGCGGATGTAGTGGAATCCATTGGCGTGGAGCGCACGCGTGAGCGTATGAAAAATGCCTCGCTTATTTTGTATTTGTTTGATCTCGCGCAGACATCTATCGAAGAAATACACGGCCAGGAAAAAGAATTACAATCGCTGGGTATCCCCTACCTGAAAATCGGGAATAAGATCGATCAGGCGAAGAAAGGAGTCATCGAACAATTACCGAATGATTTTATACTGATCTCTGCTTCCGCGAAAACCAATCTATCACAACTCAAGGATAAGATTGTGTCTTTCTTTCAAATCAAAGAAATCAAACAAGGCGATGTGGTAGTAACGAACATGCGCCATTATCAGAACTTGATTCAAACCAACGATGCGCTTGATCGCGTGTTGTATGGAATGGATCATGGCGTAACCGGTGATTTTTTAGCGATGGACATCCGGCAGTCCCTTCATTACCTTGGAGAGATCACCGGACAAATTACGAGCGATGATTTGCTGGCGAATATTTTTTCGAAATTCTGTATCGGAAAATAATCTTCCATGATTGAGGAACGCTACTTAAAGATTTACTTTGGTCGATTATCTGGTTATTATTTGGATATGTACCGGGAATATCACGCTGGAAATCGTTATCCATTTAATGTAAGCACCTGGTTAGGGACCATACTGTGGTTTTTCTATCGTAAGCTATACATTGAGTTAGCGCTTGTACTTTTTTGTTTTTTCACTTCTGACATCATTATTGCTCTTATACTCTACTTCGTTGGTGTGACTGAAGATTTGATTCAAGCTACAACGACACTTTATCAAATATTTTTTGGAATACTCATCGGCTTCTTGGGAAACAATTTATATCTAAGAAAAACAGATAAGATTATTCATCGCATTCTTGCAAGAACAACCGATGAAAATGAAAGGATACGTCTTCTGAAGAAAAAAGGAGACACCAGTTGGTCCCCCTTTATTTTAATTGCTTTGATTTTTGTACTGCTTTACCTTTCTAAATAAAGTAACGAATTATTATTAACTGAGCTTCTGTTTAAAGAACTCGACCGTCCGTTGCCACGCCAGTTCCGCAGCAGGTTTGTCGTAGCGCGGAGTGCTGTCGTTGTGGAAGCCGTGGTTCACATCCGGATAGATGTAAGCAGTGAATTCTTTGTTGTTTTCTTTCAACGTTTTTTCATAGGCAGGCCAACCTTCGTTCACACGTGTATCTAAACCTGCATAGTGCAACAATAACGGAGCTTTAATTTTCAACACATCATCACCGGTAGGTTGTCCGCCATAAAATGGAACGGCTGCACCTAACTCTGGAATGCGAACTGCCATCATATTGGAAATCCATCCGCCAAAACAAAAACCAACAACGCCTACTTTTCCATTGCAATCCGGATGCGACTTGAGATAATTAAATGCAGCAATAAAATCTTCTAACATTTCAGCGCGATCGCGTTTGCTTTGCAGTTCGCGGCCTTTATCATCGTTGCCCGGATAACCACCCAGCGGAGTCAACGCATCAGGCGCTAGTGATATAAATCCGGCCAATGCCGTTCTTCGCCCCACATCTTCAATGTATGGATTCAATCCCCGGTTTTCATGTACCACCACCACGCCCGGCAGTTTGCCTTTGGCATCTACCGACTTCGATAACAATCCTTTGATCGAGCCTCCACCTTTTGGTGAATCGTAATTGATGTAGTCTGATTTTAGTCGCGGATCATTTTGCTCGACTTGAATGATATGATAGTTGGGGCTAATGAAGCTCATCAACGATGCAACAGTAATTCCACCCACGGCATAGGTCGATAATTTTTCCAGAAACAAACGTCTTTCGATACGGTTGTGTGCGTAATCATCGTAAAGGTCAAACACTTCTTGTTTAACGTCTTCCTTTTTTATGTTGCTCATGGTGTAGATAGTTGAGGTGCTAGATTAGTTATGTATTTAAAGATACTAGAATAGCGAACATGAGCAAACGCATTTGTGACGGCTGGTTTTGTTACCTCACTCCTTTCCATGCCTCTACTGGAAAATCGCTGATCAGAATATCCAATGATTGTTGTTTAACTTTGTTGGCGTATTCTTCGGCATTCAATGGCTTGGCATTGTGGCGCAAATATTCCGATACATCGGTCATCACTTTGATCTTCTTTGATTTTAATAGATTGATCAATGACGAATCGGTTTTTGCACTGATGTATGCAACCAACTGCTGTGCCGGAATTTGCAATGCATCAATGGCTTTCCATTCTTCTTGAGAAGTAATCAGACAAGAAAGGCCAATGGTGCGTGAGGCAGCAGCGACTCTTTTGGAGTAATCCACTTTGAAAGTAAGAACCAGGCAACGCTCTTCCAGATTTGCGGCACGCACGTGTTGAATTACTTCTTCCCAAATATCAATTTTCACATCTAGCATCAACTTTACCGGATTGCGTTGTGCAAAAGCCAGCACTTCTTTAAAAGTAGGAATGTGTTCGGTTGTCTGCGCGCCACTGGAAGTTTTGAGATACAACGAATTTAAATATGTGTCTGACAACTCAGAAATTTTTCCGGTGCCGTTGGTGGTTCGATCTACGGTTTCATCGTGCATGAGGTAGATAGTACCCTCTTTACTTTTTCGCAAATCAATTTCAACCATCATCGTATCCGGCTTCACTTGTGTCGCAACCCAACGAAATCCACTCAATGCATTTTCAGCTTGCTCAGGATACATCACTCCGCGGTGGCCACATAGTTGTATGGATTGAGATTTACCATCCAACAATAAACTAAGGGTTATCAAAAGTAAAATTAATGACTTCATTCTATTTTGTTTTATAATACTCCTTCATAATCCAAAAAGCCTTCTTCTTTTTACCTTCAAAGGAAATTAATCCTTTTCGATTGTAACCATCCTGAATTTCTGGTAGCAATCTTCGTGGTGATCGGAAATCAACCAAAATCCAAGGAGACATGCCTGCCAAGTTGGGCATTTTGTTAATCATCTTTAGATTTTGAATATATAGGTATTCCTGAAATTCTTCGGTCCATCGCTCTTTCTTATCTCCATGAAGACCTTGTTTCGCATCACCACCGAATTCTGAAATTATTAGTGGCTTTTTGTATTTACTAATCCATACTATATTTTCTGCGTCCTCAAGATTGCCTCCATACCAACCCAAATATTGATTACAAGCGAGCACATCGATGTACTCTCCAAGGGGATCATCGATAACATTCTGACCATCTTTCTGGCTGGACAAAAGCGCAGCACTAATAAGTCGCGATGAGTCCATCTGTTTTGCAAAACTGACTAAACCAGACAGGAACTGATTTCTTTCATCCGATATTGGTGTTTCATTTGCCATGGACCAAATAATAACGCTCGCTCTATTTTTATCTCGACTAATCATTTCACGAAGTTGATTTCTCGCATTCTGGTGAGTCGTTTCATTCTTAAAATCTATTGTCCAATACACAGGAATCTCTTCCCACACTATAAGCCCAAGTTCATCAGCCAAGCGAGTCATATTCTCGTTATGTGGATAATGAGCAAGACGCACATAATTACACCCTAATTCTTTTGCCCAATTTAGCAAACGGATTGCGTCCTGCATTGAATTAGCCCGTCCTCCTCTTGCACTCTCTTCATGCATGCTAATTCCTTTTAAAAAGATTGGCTCATTATTCAAAAGGATTTTACCATTATTGACTTCTATTGTCCGAAATCCAATCTTATCCGTAAGCGATTGATTATTATAGGAGAAAATTATATCATATAATTTAGGTGCATTGGGTGACCAGAATTTGATGCTTGAACTTTTTATTTCAAACTTCGCCATTCCATTAGCTCCAATTTGAAGAGGTATGTTCATAGCTAATTCGGGAATTTGAATCGTTATGTCCTTATCTTGAACGGGGTTATTCACCTTAACAAAACCTACAATTTTGTTTTTATCTTCCTTGCTGATCTGAATTGAATAATCCTCAACAAATGAATCATTCACCTCGACTAAATCTACGTTACGTGTTATGCCACCATAATTCCACCAATCTGTATTGGTAGTAGGCACACCATCTTTTTGCCTTTTATTATCAACTTTTACAACAACAAAGTTGTTTTTACCTACTACATAATCTGTTATCTCAAACCCAAAAGAAGTAAAGCCTCCAACATGAGTACCAAGCTTCATTCCATTAAAATACACATCGGCCTTATAATTAATTGCTCCAAAATTTAAAAAGAGTCGCTTACCTTTTGGTAAATTATAATCAAAAGATTTCTTGAACCAAACTGTGCCCTCATAATAGAATAATTCCCTTGCCTGAGTATTCCAATCATTTGGAATACTCATAGCCGGAGACTTGTCAAAATCATATTCTACTAAATCTTGTTTATTGGCGGAATGATAATTATTGTAAAATGCTCCCATTTGGAAATTTTTCTTCTGGTCATAAACTTCCAAATGAAAGCTATAATATCCAGTCTCGTAGGGATCAATAATATAATTCCATTTACCATTTAGGCTAGTCAATTGTCTACCAT
>JABFSO010000475.1 GCA_013140555.1 Cyclobacteriaceae bacterium
AGGTTTTGCTGATAGCAGTGTGGTAATCCGTGCGGACTAAGCATCTCCTTAAAAGCTTTTGCTGAGTTGTTGTCCAAAAGTGTAGCTGTAAAAGTCTGAGCGTTAACAGTTATTTTGATTTTTACTTTTGTCATTTTGTTGTCGCTAAACGATGAGCCTACTATAAGTACTGAAATAAAGGTCAAATAAAATATATGAGAAGGTTTCATTTGATACAGTGTTGAGAGAATAATTTTACTTTAAATTTCTTTAATCACTTTGGCTGGGATACCGGCTACAATTGTATTGTCAGGAACATTTGTTGAAACAACTGCGCCTGCTGCTACGATTGAATTTTCGCCAATAGTGACACCTGGCAAAATAATTGCTCCCGCACCAATCCAAGCATTTTTCTTGATGTGAATATGTCCAACCATCAGAGAATGTCTGTTTTCGGGTGATATTGGATGTCCTTCAGATAATAAGCTGACCTTCGGTGCAAGCAATACGTTGTCTTCAATGGTAATTCCCCCCAAATCCAGAAACGTGCAGTCGAAGTTGATAAATACGTTTTTTCCGATTTTAGTATGCTTGCCGTAATTGATGTATAAAGGTGTAAAGACATCAACGCTTTTGTCAATTTCACCACCCGTAATTTGGCTTAATAAGTTTCTGATTTCTGTCGGGCTTGAAGAATTATTCAACTGAACCAATAATTTCTTCGTTGCAAATGAAGCGTCCCTCAGTTTAAATCCCTCGGGGTCGTTGGCTAAAATTGTTTCTCCGTCACGGAGTCTTTCAAAAATACTCTTTGCGTTCATCTTCCTGATTTACAGTAAACGAAATTAAGAAATGCAAGTGATAAAGTCGCTCGCCATTCATGTATTTATACATACTGCTGTTGGCAGCTTTCTAATTTAGAAAATGTTTCAGAATCTTTTGAATCTTCTGTGGCGTCAAAGGGATTTGATTTTCTGCAAGCAGTCTTCGGAAAATATTATCATTGTTTTGATTCAAACATTTCCTTAGCTATCATTATAGCCGTCATTGCTCTTGGCCAACCTGCGTAGAAAGCTAAATGAGTAATAACTCCAACCAGTTCAGCTTCGGTCAGTCCGTTATCTTTTGCGCGGCCTAAATGATATTTTAGTTGCCCAGAATGTTCGCCTACAACTAAAGCTGCAACAGTGATTAAACTCCTTTCTCTTGGCGAAAGTTCTTTTCCTTCCCATACATCGCCAAAAAGTACATTGTCAGTATATTCGACAAGCTTTGGTGCGAAGTCTCCTATCATTTTTTGTGCAGCCGATATTTTTTCTTCATTACTCATTTGATTTGTTTTTTAATTGTCAATAAAAATATGGTAAAGCTTATTGTTTAAAATGTCGCCAAAATATTGCCGGGCATTGGCGCTAACATCAGGCTATGCGCATCTTTTACTGTGAAACTTGCGCATACTCCCAAAAACTTGTGCATATTTCTCTTCTAGACGCTTGCTCTTTGTTCTATCAAATCTCGCTCTTCCCTCCCACACCTCCAAAAAAAATCTTGTCGTAAAATCTGTCTGAATCAGGATTTGCAGGATTTTAGGATTAACAGGATTATGGGTACTTCGGATTATATACCTTTTTAATTTGTAGGCTTGTTGCGCCAAAATTAATCAACAATCCAATGGGCTTATCGTATGCCACCAGATAGTTCTTTGCTTGCCCCAAATGCACCTCTTCTAAATTGATCAACGCTTTCAACTCCACTACGATGTTACCTTCCACCACAAAATCTGCTGTGTACCCACCAGAATACCATTATAATAAATATCCTGATCCATCTCGCGTATAAATTGTAAACCTGCTTTCTCTAACTCAATAGCAAGACAACGCTGGTAGATAACTTCTTGAAAACCATTACCTAGTGTGTTGTGCACTTTCATGGCACAGCCATTTATCTTATAGGTAATCTCATCTATCGACATCCTGTAAATCCTTTAATCCTGTGAATCCTGATTCAGACATTTTATTTCTGTTAGCCTCTTAACAAATCTCGTTCTTCCCTCCCACACCTCCAAAAAAAGTCTTGTCGTAAAATCTCTACAAAACGTGTCGTTTTTTCATGACAAAAAAGTCCGGAATTCTTTTATATTGGCGCGGCTCTATTAGGACTTGGGGATTAGGACTTGGAACTTGGGGCTTTGTGTTGCGATACGCGCGTAGTCAATGGTCAATGGTCATTGGTCATTGGTCATTGGGGTTGCGAGGCGTGAGGTTTTGCTGATAGCAGTGTGGTAATCCGTGCGGACTACTTACTGTCTGAATCAGGATTTACAGGATTTGCAGGATGGGCAGGCTGATTGTTGTTGCAATAAAGGAGGGTGTTACGCAGAGTCCCTGGGAGGAGACTCTGCGCAGAAATAAGGCGATTTGCAAACTCCTTCTGACAGGCGTCTGCGGAAGTCCTTTTCTTCTATCTTAAATTATTCGTTGGCCAGTTCAGTTCGCTCGACTTCCACACGAGGGTAATCTAATTTAGAAGCCTTCCATCTTTTGTACAGCATCATCGTCCTTACAACTGGACTTTGTTCAAGACACACACGTTGGTGCATAATCAGTTGCGGGAATTCGAAGCGCGTCACTGTCCCACGAAACCAAACGTATTTTGAAAAACTAAACTACAAATTTACACTGAACCCCGCCATTGATTATGCACTTTGTTATGTGCATACCCCTTACCGTATCTTTTTTATCACCTGTCCAATTAGTTCAAGCATTCTTAAACTTCCAAAGTGTTCTCCTTTCTCAAAGTCACCCTCTGACTGAGCCATAGTATTTGTCAGATGTGCAAAACAAACTATCTTTTTGTCCTTTGCTTTTGCAAACGCGTACAGTGCAGATGCTTCCATCTCCACACACATTACTCCTTGCTCTTGCATTTCATTTATCGAACTTTGCGTCTCGCGATAAGGAGCATCAGTCGTCCAACTTTTAGCATTGAACCATAAAGATGAACTAGAAAGACTGTCCAACTTCTCAAAAATTTTATCACCTATCGTAGCTGGCATTTCTGTCGGCAAGTAATGATAACTTGTTCCTTCGTCCCTGATAGCTTCTGTTATTAGGGCGAAATTCTTGTCTGTCGAGGGTTGATTTATTATTCCAGATGATGTAACACTAATCAAATACTCGCAACCAGAAACAAAAAGTTGTTCTGCTACTAAAACTGCGTAAGATGCACCTACGATGCATGGAATAATTCCAACTTCAATTTCGTCAATTTGAAAAGTAAATAAATTGGAATGATAACAAGCCCAACAATCGTTCTTTTTAGCGTCACCAATATTAAGCAGATATTTTGCTAAGTCTCCGTCTGGGTCAAGGATACAAATTTGTGGAACGCTGCAATTCTGAATATTCTTTTGTCTACGGGCTTCTCGCAATAAATTCTCAGGCAGAAATACGGAAACCTCACCATAATTTTTATTCTCTAAGATTGAAGCCATTATTTTTGATTGTATGATGATTGATAACTTCTATGACACAGATATTTTTTTGAAGCTACAAAAAATAAAATTTTGTATTGTGTTAAAAGGAGTCATGTGGTCAACCGATATGCACTTTATTTTTTCAAAGAATTCTTTTAGTCGATTTGTCATTGATACTTCCGAATACTGTTTGATTTCGATGCCGCTGCATTTTTGAGGGCCTTGCTCTGAAAATGTCCCGATAACTAAAACTCCTTTTGGTTTTATACTTTGTTGTATTGTGTCGATATAGCTTGTGATGTCCTGCTCCCGTGTCAAGAAGTGAAATGCTGCTCTGTCGTGCCAAAAGTCATATTGTTCTGTCGGCTTAAAAGTAGAAGCGTCTGCAACTATCCATTTTACTTTCTTTGCAAGGTCGCCCAGCCGTTGCTTTGCTTTGTCAAGCGAAACTGCTGAAATGTCGAGAACCGTAATGTCCGAATATCCCAAGTCAAGCAAGTGGTCAACGAAGAAACTGTCACCACCACCGATGTCGATAATTTTTGAGGTCTTGGAAATATTGAACTGTTTTAAAAAGTCCAACGAGGTAGTCGGTGTCGGCTGGTACCAACTTACGTCTTTTAGGTCTTTGGTCTGATAGATATTCTCCCAGTGTTTTTTTCTGTCTAAATGTTCCATCTATGTCTTAATGTTTACTCGTCATTCTTGGTCGTCACAGGGGTTGCACATAACATTAGGCTATGCGCATCTTTTACTGTGAAATTTGCGCATACTCCAAAAAACTTGCGCATATTTCTGTTATATCCGTTAGCTCTTATCTTAACAAATCTCGCTCTTCCCTCCCACACCTCCAAAAAAAGTCTTGTCGTAAAATCTCTACAAAACCGTGTAAAGATTTTATCTGTTTTTAACATTTTTTAAAGGTCAGATAGAATCGCCATGCAGGTAAGATACATGATTCGGTGTTTCTGAAGGCGATTTCATGACAAGAAATGGCCTTAACCCAAAGCTTTTCACTAGTACTGAACCTGTTGGGCCATAACATGTGACCATAAAAAAAACCCAAACACATGAAAGTCGGGAATTCTTTTATCTTTTCCCCGAAGGGGAAGTTGAGAGTTGCTGGTGGTGGCGTATTGCGAAACTCGGGGGTGAAATTTGTCGAGCACTATCGGAGCGCTACATCTGAGTAGATGGGAAGGACAGAGAGACGGAGAGCGTGACGATTGACTGATGACTATTGACTATAAACTATTAAGGAGTGTAAAAAAAAGGTCTACCCGCCCGGTGGCAAAAGCCTGCCAAAGCGAAGTAGACCTAACAAAAACCAAAACCCTTATTCTTCCTCTTTGTTTTTAAATGTAAGGCTCGAGAGGCGTTTGAATTCTTTACTTGTAGGGCCGAAGGCAAACTTTACATATTTCTTGGTTACCCTTACGCAAGTAATCAAACCAAGCTCGGTATCGTACAGAATTTTGTCGCGTGCCTCTAATGCCGCGTTGAAATTAATTTTGGCATCCTGCGCCAAATCGTTTCTGGTAATGACTTCGTTGAGCATGGTTTTAAGAGATTGTACTGTCAGATCCATTTCATTGGGCTGATAGTTTTCTTCGGCTCCAAACATGGTGATCAACTTATCAAAGTTTTCAATCTTACGATTCATGCTGCCCTGTGCTACCGAGTTGCGTCTGGTTTCTGCTTCCTGCGTTGTTTCGGCTGCCGTGTCTGGCTCTGGTTCATCAATAGGGTTGATGCGCTTACTGTGGTACTTGGCGACTTGCTTGTTGATCTTCTCGATTGTTTCAGGAAGAATGTCGGAAGAGGCTGCGCCACTGCCCAAGCGGGTGACCATCTTATCCAGCGCACCGAAGGTACGTGCACGCTCAGTAATGGCTCTGGTCATGTCGGTGTGTGCAGTGTTGAGTGCCGACATCGCCTGCTTGGCATTAGCAAGCACGATCTTCAAGTTATCAAGCTTGATGATGGCCTTGGCCGGTTTGAACGTAGAACCAAATGCGATGCAACGTTTTACAAGCTCTGCAAAGCGAGCCACGTTTGTGGAGTGGCCGGAATCAAAATTTTTTTCCATAGAATTGAATTTATTAGTTGGAAAAACTTTTACATATCTCGTGCCAAACTTAAAAACGCTTTTCTGAATGAGTTTTGCCAGTTTGCGTTTCGGAGAAAGAGTTCAACTAACGATATATAACGAAAATTCTCGTTTTATATCAACAAAAAGGGTCTAGTTAATAGATAATAGTTAATCGTTAATAGTTAACAGTTAATCGGGGCTAGGTGTTGCGAGAAGTGTAGACTGCTCATTGTCTGAATCAGGATTTACAGGATTTTAGGATGGGCAGGCCTCGGCTTAAGTTTTGTGTTGAGAAACGAGCATTGTCACATTGAAGCGGAATTGCGGCAGCCCGGACGTAGTACTTTTAGCAAACTGTGCGAACATGTTATTCTGGATTCATCAAAAGGGAGCCGCGTTGGTAAGAATGCAAGCAGGGAGAAATAAAAGAGGTTTTGTATTGTGGCAATCTGACCACCCTGCCCTGCGGGGTTTGGCTTGCGACCACCCCGCCTTGCGGGGCATTTTTAAAAACCACCCCGCCCTACGGGCACCCTTACCAGGAGGGGAGCAGATTGGTGTTTAATTCACCCTGCTCTCTAAAAAAAGTATGAATTGTGATTCGTTTTGTAAACACACCCATACACACTTGGCGTGGCGACACGATTGGTGAATCCCCTAAAGAGAGAGTGGCGTGATGAAGGTTTGTTAGTGAAGAACACCAAAGGCAAAAGCAACTGAATATCCCACTTTACATCTCTTCTACCGTGGGGAAGTAGGGTGACAAGTAAACATCATCTAATTCATCTACTTGTCCTTTTTTCATTCGCCAGACTTTGAATTTATTGCCGTTTTCACGCTGCCGATCCTCTTCATCGTAAACATACAATAAACCATACGACCCTATTGCGTTTTGAGCTACCCATTTATAGAAGTCCAACAATTGCTCATCTCTATGATTATGATTGCCCTGAATGGATAAATGTAACGTGCCATTCAAGTACCTCAGGTCATAAAATTCGTTCTCTTTGTGTAGCGATTGTATTTTGTTTTGCACTTGCCGGAATAGGTCGTGTAGCTTTTCATCGTCCTCCCCTTTTTCATCAAACGACTCACGTACAACAATCCAGCCATGGTATTCTATCATATCATTTTGATTTACTTCGTTCGTTTCCAGCGATTCATAAATCTTGTTACATTTTCAGAAGTCAAATGATCTTTTACTGCAATGAACTCCCACTGCGTACATCCAGAGCAGGAATAGACTGCGGTTGTACTTTTTTCCAACTCCATCATTCGCTTTGTGCTCTCATCGGTTATCTGAATGGAGTCTGTTGCCTGAAGAAGTTTTAGCCCCAAATAGGCATACACTTGCTTAACAGGATTGATACTTCGAAGCGATTGTTCTAATTCCGTTACATTCTTTTCTTTAACCAGCTTCATCATCTCTAATCCATCTTCCGGCAAGGTGGCAGAATAAAAGCAGGCTTCGCCAAAAACACTTCTCTTTGGCAGCCGCGACAGGTGGTCAACATTGATTTCACTTTGCCGTGTTTTGTTTACCCTATCGAGAAGGAAATTATCCACGCTGGTATGAAGTGTTTCATAACTCATCCGTTCAAAATCCTCGGTGAGGGATCTCTTATAAAATTCCCGATAGAAAATCTTTCCACCGATTGAAAGCGTCATGAAATAAATAGTTTTGTTTCTCTTCTGCTTTTTCCAAATCCAATGTGTCTGAACAATTCCATCCTCCAAGTATTCTTTATGCTGTAGCGACAGATTTAACTTTTGCTGAGAGTGTTCTAGCTCATCAACCAATTTTATTTCGTCTATGTTTCGATAAGGCTCATCGCCATTTGATTGGCCGAATAGAATGGCAGTGGTGAGTACGAATAAAAATGTTGTTATAATAAGTTTCATGATTTCATCTGCTCTGGCATACTTATGTTAGCAATGCTTCATAAATCGTTCGTCTACTAGATTATGAATTTTCACATCTGTTTTTAACAACGGCCATCAATCTTTCTTGAAAGTCGGTGAGCATCCAATGCCCGCAAAACTTTCCGTAGAAGTTGATTTTAGTTGTTAGTCGGTAGGTGGTTATGAGTGACAATTCCGTTTGACTTTCATTTAACTCTTTGAGTTGGTAGGTGGCGTTCAAAAATTCAAAGTGTTGACCATTTAACATGTGTCTCTCAAAAATGCTTTTGTTACTAGTCGATGGAACAATCCGAATATCAAAAGTTATCGCTTTGTTCTTTTCCCAATTAATTATTTTCTCTTTGAATGTCAAGCCGCCTTCAAAGTGCCCCCTTCTGTTTCCACCCAATGTGTCCTTATCCAGCTCAGCATAGAGAGGACGAGGGACGCCTGCAAAATTTAAAAAACCTTTCGTATACTCGGATGTTTTGATTTCCGGAACGCGTACGATGCTTTCCCAAACTTTCACTTTCGAAGTATTTATCACGACTGATGAACGTGTTTCTACCACTTCAGTCGGTGAAGGGAAGTTTGGTTCAATAACTCCTGTAATCAGAGGAAGTAAGAACACCGAAAACAAAATACCTCGATTCTTTCGGTATTGCAAAATCAGTCCACCTAAAATGACTCCTGTAATTGCTGCTACTAGCAAGAATGGTATTGCAATAATGATTAGACAAATGATGTCTTCCAATCGCGTAATGTAACAAAAAACAAAAAACGTCAATACTGAAAGAATGGGCCGTGACATTCTAAAACTCCACTCCTTCAATTGCTCCCGGGTTGCGAACAACAAAGGTGTTAAGGCAACTACCATCGGAGCAATCCAAACAAATGTGATTGAGAATAAGTCAACCAAATTCTCAATACTCTTATCAAGGAAAATCCGAAGGATCAGGCCATAAAGGCCACCAACTATTATCCCACCATAATTAACAAAAAATCGATTCTTCATATCATTTCGATTCTTACTTTAAATCTTTTCAGGTAACGAAGATCTCGTGCACGATTCGTATTTCTCAAAATCTTTCGCATCAATAAGTAGGAAGCCATTCTAGCGTGGAAGTTACTTCTGTGTTCTCTAAAATAAAAGCCCTAAACTGAAGTAGCTTCCGCGCTAGTTGGTTTTTATTGTGCGACTAGCCCACCCTTCGGTCTCCTCTGTTATCAAGAGGTGAGTCATAGGCGTTAACGGCTTAACCATATCAGAAGGTATCCCTTCCTATTATAATCGTGCGCCAACTAGTTTTACGTCAGCGCGGGCAAATATGACTTTTAGTTGCTTTCCAACTTCTTTTGCGTCTTTCATCTTGCCCTGCTTTTCCAAGGCAAGCTTCAGGCCGGTAAGCGACCAACCATTGTTTGCAAACAGCCACAAGTCCTCACGAAAGTATTTCTCGGCCTGTACTGCATCGCCCGATGCCAGCAATACATCGCCCAACACTTGGCGTACCGGGTGATGCCAGTCGTAGGGTTCCTGGTACAAAAGTGCATCTTCCAATTTTAGTGCTTCCTTCAAGTTAGAAATTGCTTCCGGATAGTTTTTTAGTGAAACAGCCAACTCGCCTTTTGCTACATAGAGTGCAATCTTGAGAACATGTGGCATTGAATTGATGCCCAGTATTTTTTCATTTGCGATCGATTCATCGTTCACAATCTTACTCAATGCTGTAATCTCCGTCCATGCCTGTTCCATTTTCCCCTTGCGCCCGAAAGAAATAGCACGAGCATAATGCCAAATTGCAGTTGCATATTTCAGTCGTGCATCAGGCTGCTCCAGTCGAAGGATATCATCCCATTTTCCAAATCGAACACGGGCATAGTAAGGTGTGGCATAAAAATGCTGCAGCGAACTCCACACGGGGTCCATCATTAAATCAAAATTTTGTTTTGCTGCAAGTAGATCTGCTGCCTTGATCGCTTGATCGCCTTGACCATCCAATGTAGCGCAAGCCCAAAGGAAATGAATGTTATGAGGAAACAACACAAGGGGGTAAAACCCTTCGGCCTTGCATTGGGCAATATATTCCTCATCCGTCTTCACTGCTTTTTGATTTGCGATAACACCATCCTCGTAACGGCCCGTTCGAATGTAAATGTGTGAAGGCATGTGCACAAGGTGGCCTGCACCGGGCACGAGATCGCGGAGAAGATCGGCACTGGGTATCGCTTTGTCTGGTGTGCTCGAAGCCTCGTAGGCGTGAATGTACAAATGATTGCACCCGACATGCTTGGGGTTCAGTGCCATTGCTTTTTCAATGGTGGCGAGTATTTCAGCTGTCCAAGGTTGCGGTGTGCCATCTTTCAGAAAGTAATCCCACGGATGTAAGTCCATCAACGACTCTGCATAAAGCGTAACGATGTCAGCATTGTTTGGAAATTTCTCCCATGCTTTTTTCATGGCTTCTGCATACGCTTTGTCGAGGTGTGAACGATCTGTAGGCGGGTTTTCTACATAACGTTGCGCTATGGACCGGATTAATTCCTGCTCAACAGATGTTGTCTTGTTTGCGAATTGCATTGACTTTAGAACAGCCGCGTATACTATTTTACAGTCGGCAGGATCCATGACTTCATTAATGTTTGGACCCAGGCTCATGGCTTGTCCCCAATACGCCATAGCAAACATAGGATCAATGCGAGAAGCTTCGCTGAAAGATCGGAAGGCCTCCTGCCTGTTAAACCCATAGTATAATGTAAGTCCCTGGTTAAAAAATTCGCGCGCTTCATCAGAAACGGTTGTCACAGGCATTGCATAATCACCCAAGCCTTTTATGAGTGGCGCCATCTTTCTTGTAGTATCCAAATTACGCAATACTTCGGAGGCATTTAAATTCGAAACGCAAACGACAGGTCGGATAACTTTTATTGCTGGCGCAGGTGTGAGAAATGAAATGAGTGTAAATCCGCTCACTAATAACACCAGCAATTTGATAACGGTCTTCATGCGTAAGTTGGTTTTAATGAATTGTTTTTGAATCCTTGTCAGCTTACTTCTTTCGATGTATAAAAAGTCGCTTTTGAAATTAGTCATTCTTAGAAAGAATGCAAAACTGTCTGCTTTGGTGTTCTCTATGTTTCAAATTCGCTTTTAGCTCAGATGGCATGCCTCACGTATTCCGCTCTCAACAAATCTCGTTCTTCCCTCCCACTCATCTGGAAAAAGTGTTGTTGTCTAGATCGGATTGTAGGTTTTCGGGATTGGGGGGATTATTGAATGAGCGGTTATTCCAGCCTGAAAGTTCCGTCAGTACGAGTAGCAGTCAGTTCAAAAAACTGCCCCGAACTACCTTTATTAATCTTGCCGAGCAAGTGATGAATTGTTCTTTCAAGAAGTTCAATTTCTCGTCTGAAGTCTTTAAGATAAATAACTGACCTGCCGGCTTCAAATGCCTTAAATTCAGTTAAGAAGTTATTCTCGTTCAATAGCTCCTTTAGTTTCTTTCCCTTATTTGAATTCTTGTCAATCCAAATAGATAAAGTAAAGCCTTGTTGCCTGTCCAATCCTATGCCATAACCCAACATTTGTCGCGAGTCATTAATGATTAAATTCAATTTGGGAATGTTACAATGAATGGTTACACTCATACATGAGTCGTCAACCAAACTCTGTTCCAGTATTTTTTTTAATTCTTTCATGGAGTTGACCGTTCATGCAAATATTGGTGTTCGTGTGAGAGGTTTTTGATACTGCTTTTTGTCCCCACACGTTGCGGAATTAAAAATACCAAAACTTTGAAGGATATGTCAAACGCAATTGGCATGTCATATTGGTTTAATGAATTTGTTGCTAGCTATCAAAGTCTTGGCAAACTATTTCACAAACATAGTCTGTCGGGGCAGTGAGTCGGGGTAGCAGTCGTGTGAGATAGAAACTGAAGTCGGTGTATCTCTCTGCTCCGGTAATTCGCTGACCAATTCCCGGTATCAATGAAATTTTGTAATGCTTTTCAAAACCTTCGTAGTTTTGATCTACCTTATCAATACCAATTGTCAACTCCTCATCTAATGTAGCGTTGTGACCAATCAGGCAAACCGATTGTCCCAGGTCAACTTTACGATTAAGTGTGTTGGCAAATTCGATCTTGGAATTAAACGTGTGAATAGTTTCATCGAAGAACAGTTTGAACTCCTTATTAATGTCCATTACGCTAAAGTCCTCAGAAAATAAATGATCTATAAACTCAAAAGCAGTTCGCCTGTTGCTCACTATTCTCATTTGAATTGACCTCGAAGTACTCATATTACTAAACAAATTTGATGCAAGATAAGTCTATACACAGTCTTAGCCAATGTTGGTATTTTTCACCAAAAGTTACTCTCGTTTTTTCGCACAATGTGTAAGGTGCTATTACTCAAACTTTTTACTAATATAGAAGCGTGGCTCTAGCAAAACATATCCTTTCCAAATCTACCTTTATGTATGGATGTCAGTGCCCCAAGCGGCTGTTCCTGCATAAGTTTAAACGTGAAGTGCGAAACCCTGGGGATGAACAGCACCAAGCCATCTTAGATGCAGGCACCCATGTGGGCGAACTCGCCAGACAACTTTTCAAACATGGTGTTGACGCTTCGCCTCCCGACCATTATTCGTATCACATCTCAGTTGAGAAGACGAAAGCGCTCATTCAAAGGGACGTGCCCATTATCTATGAAGCCGCCTTTCAATACGAGGGTGTTTTGTGTGCCGTGGATATACTCGTAAAACAAGGGAAGCGCTGGTATGCTTTTGAAGTGAAGAGTACAACGAGTGTAAAAAATCAACACATTCAGGATGCCGCGTTGCAATATTATGTGGTGCGCAACTGTGGCTTACCGCTCGAAGATATTTCCATCATCTATCTCAATCGGGAGTATGTGCGAAAAGGCGAACTGAACATCAAGCAGTTATTCACTACCCAATCCATCCTCGCTGAAGTGCTAGAGCTACAGGACGATGTGGCGATCAAGATCAATGAACTGAAAGCCTTGTTGGCACAACGTGAAATGCCGATTGTTGATATTGGCCCGCATTGCCTTGCGCCTTATGTGTGCGATTTTACGGATCATTGCTGGGCACACATCCCAAAAGAGAATTCTGTGTTTGAATTGATGCGTGCACCTTCGTGGGAACTCTACGATGCCGGTTACATACATTTAGATGAAATTCCGCTCGACTACGAACTGAGCAGCAAAGTGCTGAAGCAATTGACTCACTACCGCTCCGGAGCGATTTATATAGATAAAGAAAGCATTCGCGAATTTCTTGAACCTCTTACCTACCCGCTTTACTTTTTTGATTTTGAAACCATTATGCCGGGAATACCGGAGTTTGACGATAGCCGACCGTATCAGCAGATTCCATTTCAATTTTCTCTACACGTTCAACAAAAAAAAGAGAGTGAGTTAGCGCACTTTGAATTTCTGGGAGATGGACTTAACGACCCCAGACCTGCACTGATAGAAAGCATGATTGACTTACTTGGAAGTTCTGGAAGCATTATCTGTTACAATATGTCTTTCGAAAAATCAAGAATCAACGAACTGGCGCAAACCTACCCCGAATATGAAGCAGCGCTGCTTTCCATTCATAATCGTATTGTTGATTTGATGATTCCTTTTCAAAAGCAATGGTATTATCATCCTGCTTTTAAAGGAAGCTATTCCATAAAAGCAGTATTGCCGGTGCTAGTGCCTGAATTAACATACAGCGACCTTGCAATTCAGGAAGGTGGCACAGCAAGTTTTGTTTATTCTCAATTAAAATATCAGAAGAAAGAAACAGTCACCGTTCAGCGCGAACAGTTGCTGGCGTACTGTCAATTGGATACTCTCGCGATGGTGAGAATTCTTGATTATTTGAAGCAAATGCTTCAAGCGGAATAGATATAAAGATTTTTTCAACTATGCGTCACTCCTCATAGCTCAAATACTGTGCTACAGCGTTCATTTAAAGTTTCTTTCTTTTTGGTCCTGACCTTGTGTCAAAAAAATTCAATACTATTATTTCTTTCTCCGTGACTCTATAAAAAAGTCGATTATGTTTGGTCAGTAAAAAACCTCTGATGTTTTTTCTGAATTTTCAATCGTTCCCAATTCTGTATGGTCTGAAATCAATTCAATGATGTCATTATGTTCTCCTAACGAAATTGAGCGTTACGGTAGGTCCCCATTCGCTTTCTAAATAGTCAATTATTTTATTGAATTTACTATTGGCCCTTTTTGTCCAAACTATTTTTTTAGCCATTTATCATGTTGCTTTTTAACCTCTTCATGACTGACTAAATTGCTTGGGTCGAAGCTCTCGTCATATGAAAGTAAAAGTTCGTCCTTCTCCTCTGAACTTAAGTTGTCCCAAAGTTCGCCAGTCTGATTGTTGTTCAGTCGTTGAAACAATTTAAAGTAACCTTTTAAAACCTCTTCATCCTCAATCTTCTCAATCAGGTTATGAAAGTCATCTTTAGTTCTCATGATACATTTATTTAGGTTGTTAATTTACCGATATTCAGACAAATATAAAATACTCCATAACTTTTGACTTCTCTAATAACTGGTTCTTTTATCTAATTTCGTTCTTCTCTCCCACTCCCCCAAAACTCGCGATCAACAGGCGCCCTTGCGTGGGGCAGCTTTATAAATTATTTTACTATCTCGTTCTACGTAGTCGCCCGCTACAATGGGATATGCGTACTTGGGCGCGTAGCATACAGAACGGCTTTTGATCATTAATTTGTCTTTCACTTTCAATCCACACAATGATTGAAACATTTTCAACTAATTAAGAACCTTCAATTCTCAAGCATGACAAACGCTCCCCAATAATAAGGATGAGGATATTTTTTTTCCAGCTCCAGCTGTGCTTCTTTAAGCGCTTCGGCTTTACTCATGCCCCCCATCCAATTGGAATAAAACGAAATCATCAGTTGTTGTGTGGCGATGTCATCTACTTTCCATAAACTCATGATAATGGATTGCACGCCTGCCGTTTGAAAGGCGCGCTGCAAGCCATATACACCTTCACCATTTTGCACTTCACCACGACCTGTTTCGCAGGCGCTCAACACCACCAGATCCGTATTATCTAAATTTAGATTCGATGCTTCATAGGCGGTTAGTATTCCGTTTTCTTCATCGAGTTGTTCCTGATTTTGTATAAAGTTAGATGCACCTGTCAACAAGAGGCCCGATCGCAACAGTGGATTTTGATCGTCCCCCGTATTCATTTGACTGTTCTTATTTTTTTCATCTATAAAAAAACCATGCGTGGCAATGTGCAGCAGCCGCGGATGATTTACTTTTTTCAGTTGTGCTTCGGTTGCCTGTTCAGCCATAAAAGAAGAGGTGTTCAGTTTACCATTCTTTAAAATGGTTTCAACTTTGTTGATCTCTTCTTGTGTACCTGCCAATGGGCTAATGCCTGTGCGATCAGTTTCTGCCGCTCGATCCATCGCTTCACCACGTTGGTGCGCAGGTGTTAGATCTTTTCCTTTATTTTGTTTTCCTAAAAAGAAAGTAGGGAAACCAAATAGCGTGGCTGTAGAAGAGCTCATGCGTTTGATGCGCCTTCCCTTCAGAGCCAGCAAATCTTTGGTGTTGGAAAGGAGCGTTAAATTTTTATCGGCCACTAAATAATTTCCACCGGGTAGCAGTAGTGTATTTAAATTGATTTGGTTATACACACCATCCAACGACAGATATAATCTTGACTTTCCGGTTACCGCTGGGGCAATCATAGCCCAAAAGTTTTGATAGGAAATCGTATCCTTCAGCTGGCTCGTAATGGCATTCTTATAGAAACGCAATGCGCGGCCTTCCAATAATTTTCCATTGGGCAACAGCACCAGCTTGGGCGCAAGTTTGGTTTCGGCTGTAAGAATGAGTGCCGCATAGATAACACTATCGCGCACATAGCGATCATAATATCTGAAGCGCACCATTTCAACTGCAGCTTCTTTCGGGCCAAGCGATGCTTGCACTTGTTTCCAGGTTACGCGCTGCGTGCCTTTATCCGCTGCCACATCTTCGGTGGTAATGTTCATTTCCTTTTCCAACGTATTGATGGAAATTTTTAACGAATCGATCCGCGCCTGTTTGGTTTTTGGGTCGATCCCCGAAAGGGCATACAGTTTGGATAACTGGTCGCGTTGGTTTGTCCATCGATAATACGTATTTACCATCGAGGTATCTCTGCTGGTCAGAATTCGTTTTTTTATTTTGTTGGATGCGTTTAACAATATGGCTTTGGTGGCCAGTTGAATATTATACATATCGCCAACAATAGCAGGATTTGCTTTGGCCCGTTGAATAGCGAACGAATGAAAGGTGCGGAAAAAGCCGCTGGTACTGTTCCAGAATTGTGCTTTCTCTTCATCGCTCATGAAGTAAAAATTCTCTTCGGTGTATTGCAATAGAGATCGGGTGATAGCCGCCCACTCAGCCTCTGTTTTTTCATATTGGCCGGTGGCCTGATAGTAAGTTGCCCAATGAGATTGCGTGCCTATTTGCAAGATTCGATTCTCCTCGTCACCCGATTTTTTGCGAATTATTTTTGATTCTTCCAAATGCGCACCTGCCTTGGCGTAGTCGCCCATACATAATTCGATGCTGGCCAGGTTTTGGATTAAAGTTGCCAAACTGGTTTGCTCTATTTCTGTCAGGTTGGTTTTGCGATGGTATGCATCGATGCAAAACTGGTATTGCTCTTTTGCTTTTTCAAATTGGTTGCGGTTCTTGGCAATGATGCCCAGGTAATTGTGCAGGTTGATGGACAGCCAATGTTCGCTTCCTACTTCTGCTTCGGCAATTACTAATAGTTCATTGATTTCCTTTTCGGCTTCGTCTTTCTTGTCTAAGTTATAATAATTCCAAGCTAAGTTTGTACGTACACGGGCATACGAAAAGTTTTTACCATACGTACGTTCTATAAACCTGGTAATGCGCAGCAGCACCTCTTCACAGGCTTGATAACGGCCCAGCTTTGAATAAAAACTCGCCAGCTTTTCACCCGCCTCTATGTAATTGGCCGAATTGTTTAGCGAATCGCTCAATGAAACCTCAAATGCTTCTTTGAAAAGTGCTTCGGCTTCTTTGTTTTTATCGCGTTCATTTTTTACTTGTGCCAATGCAACCAGATAAGATTCTGCGTTCGACCTTTTGCCTTATTCAGTGGCCCGAATAATAGCAACCGCATCGGAAAGATATTTTTCAGCTTCCTCCAAGCGATTTCGCTCCTGATAAAATTGGCCTAACGTAAGCAGAAATGTGGCGTACTTAGGGTGATCCGTGCCATATAACTTTCCGGCTACTTCCACTCCTTTACGTTTATACATTTCGGCATTCTCAAATTCTTTTAAGTCGGCATAGCTATAGCCCAGTAGAGTGAGCAGGTTTGTGTAGGTGAAATTTACTTGCCCCACATTGGCATCTAAGAAGGCGATTTGTTTTTTAGCCAGCTCCACTGCTTTTTTATAGTCATTTAAGGAATAGTAAGCATTGGCAATTTTATATTCTGTATAATGATAATCCGGATCTAAATTGCCGGATACCTTTGCGAATCCTGCCGCCACTTGTGTATACAATTTTATAGCTTCCGAATACACACTGTTGTACGAATGAATATCGCCCAACACGGTTAGGCTTAATATGTGCGTAACCGATCCGGCACCAAAATTCCTTTCGGCAACCTGTATTGCTTTTTCAGCATAGATCTTTGCCTGCTGATAGTCGTTGAGGTATTTGTAACAATCTGCTATTCCGCTTAAGGAATTGCGGCACATGCTGGCAAATCTACTCTCGTGCATGCTAAAAATAGACCAGGCATTTTGGTAATGATCTATGGCTTCTTTGTATTGATTTCTGGAATCATACGCATCCGCCAGATAGTATTCCGTATTGGCAAGGTTCGCACTGTCCTTTAATGCAATCAGTGTTGGCTTTAATTCATTTAGCAAGACTATTGCTTTATCGTGGCTATGAGAAGAAATGTAAAAGCTGGCAAGCTCTATGGTGGCCTCCTGGTAGCGCGTTGAGTTCGTTCCCGATATTTTTTTTCGTATTTCAATCGCTCTAAGAAAATAGGACTCCGCCTTAGCCGTTTGGCTTGCATCTACCTTTAACTGAGCAAAGGCCATATTTTGAAGTATCGCAGAATGACTCAACGTATTTTCTTTGCCAGCCTGTATTACGGCCCTTTCCGCCCGCATGGCATAGCTAAGACCTTCATCATTTTTGTGCTGATCTATGTAATACTCGCCAATTACCTTAAATATTTTTGCTTGGGTAGCGCTATTCATCGCAGGCAACGCCATCAACTTATGGATAGACTCCGTGTAACAAGCCTGCGCCACTGAATCTGTTTCTCTGTACGATCGGTAATTATAAAATAATTCGATGAGTTGGTCAGGATATTCCGGCAAGTCGGTCATTTTGTTTCGTTCGGCAAAGGCTGTGGCTCCTTTATAAAAGGGGATAGATTCAGCCTCCTTATTGAACTCATAGTTGTTCATGTAAGCCAGGCGTCTATAACAATCAAACGCCAGCGAATGATCGGGTTGATTGGCTGCTATGATATCATCGAGCAAGTCTTTGTATAAGGCATACGACTTCTTATAATCATCCGGTCTGTCATAATAATATTCAGCGACTTCGTGGCGCAGGTACCAACCCGCACTTGAGTCGGGGCCATAGAGTGCAGTCGATTTAGCCAACTCGATATCAAATAAAGTGGCAGCTTCTTCAACTTTTCCGGCATCATAAAGACAATATGCTTTATTATTCACCGAGCTCCAATAGTTTTTAACCAGGCCATCTCCGGTTGCTCCTTCTATGGCTTCGTCATAATACGCAAGCGCTTCATCATATTGATGTAGCCCATGATAAGCAGAGGCTACATTATGCACAGCCGTTTTATAACTATTAGACTGCGTGCCTTCATACTTCTTACTTTTTTTAAGGTATTGAAGCTGCCATGACAGGGCTTCTTTATAATTGCCCATAGAGGCATACGTTCTACCTTTTACGGAGATCGGTAATGTTTGATCTTTCCGATCAGAATAATCACGTTTAGTTACCTTCATCATCCAATCGCATGCCTTCAAGGCGAGTTCAAAATCTTCGCGATCAACTAGATGTTGCACGCTGTCTCGTATATTATCCCGTGTTTCCTGAAACCCGTTGATGTAATATTCCCTACTTCTTACTTTGCCTTTGCTGTTGTAGTAAACCCATACGCCATTTAGTTTTCCATTCACGAACACGCCTTCACCACTCTTCTGTTGCGAGGCAGAATCGTACTGCACCCATTTGCCATCGGCACGACTATTTTTATAACTGCCGGATTCTTTAAGCTTGCCGTCATGATAATATCGATTGGTTGGCCCTTGCAACAGTCCATTTTGATAGACTGATTCAAAACCTTTTGTGCCGTTGAGATTGTACTCGATGTATGCGCCATGAAGGGTATCTCGATTATAAAAGATCTGATATTGAAGCTTCTCATTTTCATAATACCATTTCCACTCCTTGTTTTTTTGGCTGTGCAGGTAGGCGCCCTCATGTTCGCGCACACCACTTTCGTAATAGGAATAGCTCATCCCTTCTGCCTTTCCTTCTTTGTATTCTTTCCACGACTTTTGTTTACCGTTGGGATAATAGCTAATTACTTCACCGTGCAGCAAACCTGATTGATAGGTTTCTGTATCTTCCAGAACGCCCTCTAAGGTAAAGTACTTCCATATACCTTCGCGCACACCATTTACATAGGTGCCTTCGGTTTTCGGTTGTCCATTTTCATGGTAATATTTCCACGGTCCATCTTCCTTGCCAATGATCCAATTGCCTTCCGATTTAATCTTTCCATTTTCATGGTAATTTTTCCAAGGCCCATCTTCGTTGCCCATTATTTTCTTTCCTTCGCCCTTCTTGTTTCCATTTTCATAATAGCTAATAGAGGCACCATGGATTGTATCTCTTTTATAAAAGTTGTGGTCACTGACATTGCCATTTGCATAGTACAAGATCCAATCACCTTCGTAATGATTTTCATGAAAAAGACCTTTGCCACTGAGTTTGCCATTATCGTAATAGTATTCCCACGTTCCTTCACCAGCGCCATTCACCATCAGGCCAGTCTTTTGCACTTTACCATTGGCGTGAAAGAAGGTCCAGCGTCCATCCATTTCATTCTGTGAATAGCGCCCTGCTCTTTCCACTTTTCCGTTGCTATGATAGCTCGTCCATTGTCCTTCCTTGGAATCGTTTATAAAGAAAGCTTTTTCTTTTGTCGAGCCATCTTCAAAGTAAGATTCGTAAGCACCCATCAATTTTCCTCCTTTGTAGTTTGCCTTGTCTGTCTTTTTTCCATCTTCAGAAAAGTTTTCCCAAAGCCCATCTACTAGATTATTTAGATAGTGTGCACGGCTTTTCAGTTTTCCGTTAGGGTAATAACTTTGCATGGGACCATGGAATTGGCCGTCTTTATAATCTAGTTCGATTTGTATGGTTCCATCCGGGTAAAAGTAAATCCACGTGCCCTGTGCCTTTCCATCTTTGTATTGTCCTTTTATTGTTAAGTTTCCCTCTGGTGAATATTCTATGCTTGGGCCATCTAATAATCCTTGTTTATTAAACTCCTTTCGGTTCAACTTTCCATTCTCATGATAAAAGTTTGATTCTCCATCCATCACATCCGGAAGGATGGAAAATAAGTATCCATCCCATTGTTTAATTCCTGTTTTGTAGAAGTCGCGCACTTTGCCCACAGGTTTGCCCGCTTCAAAGCGAATGAGGCGATAATAAATGACCGAATCGATGGTGTGAACCTGATGCCAGCTACTGTCATACCAGATCGTCCAATGCCCGGTACGCAACCCATTCTCATCCATTACATTGGGGGAAATGGGATATTGTGCCTTTGCGATAAGAGAGCAAAGGATAAGTAGGGATAAAACAAATAATCTCATATTGACTGGCAGCCTGAGTTGATTTTGTGTTGGAAATCCGAATATATTATAGAATGCCAAGTTTGAAAAAATGAGACAAACCATTGCTACCGTAGAACGGGTATATTTTACTCCGTACTGGCACGGAGAACAACAAGGGAGGAAAAGAGGCTGAACACACGACTTTTTGATTGATCAGCTTTCGCTTTACCGGCTGAGTTGAACTGATGACATCAGATTAGAAGCTATTGTTCATATAATTCCGAGTAGTTGCGGTCCGACACCTCCGACAAAACCTAGCCCTATTTTTTTTGTGGACGATAAGCCGATGAATAAACAATCAAAGAATAGCTTGAGTACAAATACTGGGAATCCTCTTCTTTAATAACGAGGTAGTTAATTGTATTTTCTTTATCCTGAAAGAGGCTAGCGGTAACTTGTTGTTTGTTGAGCTGACTCGTCAAAAAACGATCTGAAGTAGAGAGCGAATCGTGCGTGTACTTTGCTTTCATGTGCTCTAATATGCCTCGGGTTGTGGAACCAAAAGTAACGTGAATGTATCTCAGCGTATCAGAAACAAAATAAAGCATAAATGTGTGTTTTTTGGTTTCAACCACTTTTGTAATGGAGTCTACGCAAACAGCATCGTCTACACGCATGTGCATCGTTCGATCAATATCAAACTCATCAAATAAAACATGCCCTACCTCTTCCTTCGTTATTCCGAGAAGGCCATTAAATTGATAATATTCGGTTCCTACTCTCCTACTCTCGAGCTCTGCTTCTATTTTCTCGCGCCTCCAGGGAAATGAATTTTCAATCGTAAGTTCATATTTATTTTCTTTACCTTCGATGTAGCATTTATCAATTGTACAATTGAAGATTACCTGAGAAAATTGATGTTGAACCAAAAATGATCCACTAAACCAAGTCGTATCATTGTAATCTCGCCTCCAGGTAAAGTCGCTTATAATTCGAGCATCATACTTGTGGACTAGCTCACTAATTGTTGCACTGTCCATTTTATCCAAGTAAATCATGCAGAAACGATCGGATACACCTTTAATTTCACATCGGATATCATTGATATCTTCTGCATCACTACACGCTTCGTCAAATTGATAGTTTATCAAGGTATCGCCTCGTTGCAATCCCAGCATTGGAACATCGACCGGCCTGAATGTATACCCTGCTTCTAAGAGCGAAGTTTCGGTCACATTAAAATTAACTTCGAAAGGGTCGAATGGCGGTGTTGTGTCCGCTCGGGTAGGCCAATAAAAAAGAAACAAGATTGCATTGGACAAAAGAGATACAATCAATACCACTGTTAATACAACCTTTCTCTGATCCATAGTTGCCCGTTCGAATTCTCTTCAATTTCACCCTTCCCTACCAAATTAAAAAGAAAGATGGAGGATTATTTTGGGTGAATGTCACTTATTGACTGCTGATAGCAGTTTGCAGATGTGAGCACTTCGGCATACGCATCGCTACACGTTAACTAAATGGGTTTACTTGCTTCTGGATTGCGGTATAGTTACGAGGCGGGGATTATGCGGAGAGGAAATGGTCAACCAGATTTTCCTTTAACTTGCTTATAAAATTTGATCCAACGATTAAGCCTCTCTTTGTCAATAACTAAGTCAGCCAAGTCAAACTTAAAGTCTCTTTTCTTAGTATTGATAATGAGCGTTTCTTCATCTCCATCATCCCAAGCTATAGTCTTGATGTAAAAATTGTTAACCATGTGCCATTCGATTTTATGCTTGTCATTGACTTTAATTTGTTTGTCTGTAATAATCAGAGCCGTATCCAGGTAAGCCTTCTTGAGCCACACGAGGGAAACTGCTAGCCAAATACACAAAACAATGATAAGGACGATGTTGAAAGCGCATTTGTAAAAATAGTTAATACAACTATTGCAATGATCGATAGCACTGAACGAATAATCAGCGATGTTGATTTGTATTCAATCACCAGTGCAGAAGGGATACTGAAATCTTGATCGATATTCATTCTATTATTAAACTTTTCACTTTTCAGATGATATCACCTCACAGAAATCATTTGCTATTGCCTCCTATTTATTCCTTATCTCCTAAAAAATGTTTTTACATAATACAGGTGATATTCTGCATTTGCCTTTTTTATTAGAAACTTCAATAGCGCGCTGTCTTGTCAATGAGATGCATCTAAAAGTCTTTGTCAATAAGCCGAGTAGGTTGTCCGTATAATATTTAAACGCTTTAATGAAAATACGATGTCGGCAATGTCACCTCGTTTCGTTCTCTTATCCGCTTTTATATCCATGGTCAATTCCTTTGCTTCTATACCCTCCTTTTTTCTTGCATCCACGATTACCTTGAGTTCTTTCTCAAAATCCACTTTGTCAATTTCCTTGTTTTCAAGTATTAATTTTTCTGGACTCACTTGAACTGAAATCACCTTGTTGTCCGAGCAAGCGGTTAGGAGTAATAAAATGATTATTGTTAAAATATTTCTTGAAGTCATTGTTATGTGCAGTGCTAATTGTCCCAATAAGCTCAAAGTTCATTAAATTCTTTTCTCTTATTGTCAAACCATTCTTTCATGGCTTGAGGTGTTTTCATAAGTTCTTGCATTTGGCTCATCGCATCAAGATGAAGCTTGTCGCCTTTTTGAAACATTTCCATTGCATGTTTTTTGCTTTGTTCCGCCATTGATTCAAAAGTGTCTGCGTGAAATTCTAAGCCGCACGCACCGCCCAGTTGTTTACATGTCATTGTTTTCATTTCTGTCTGTTTAATGTGTTTCCGTAATTAATTTGGCATCTGCATTCCAAACCTTAATTTTTCCTGTGATACTTGACGTGATGATTTTTTCTGATTTACTATTCCAATCCAATCCCCATAACAAGTCGTTGGATTTTCCAGTACTTAATAATTCTCCATTTGCATTCCAAATTCGAAGAGCATCGCTGGCAGAAGCCAAAAGAGTTCCCGATTTATTCCATCGAATGTTTCTGTATTCTGCTTTGCTTCCATAGAGCGTTTTAGTCAATGTTCCATCAAGCTTCCAAAACTGAATAATGGATTGTATGCCATCCTGGTCGTGACCATAATCGCCTGTTGCAAAAAAATCGCCAGATGGATGCCAACAAATAGTTAAAATACCAGTGTTTTCCTTTCGATGCTTAATTACTTTTAATGTTACGCCCAAAGTATCCATCATTCTTATATCGTCTCCACTCACCGCGATGATGTTTTTACTTGGATGCCAGCTAATAGAAAAATAGCTATTGTTGTCTCCTTTTTTTATTGTCCGCAGTAAACTACCTGTCGAGTCCCAAATTTTTACCAGCCCCTCATTGTCCGCAGTTGCCAGGAGCTGACCATTGAAATTCCAATCAATTCCTCTTGCCCCATAATTTATTCCGTTTAGTTTAATGAATTTTTTCGTTTCGATATTTAAAATACTTACTTCATCTTCATTGGTTGCTATGGCTAAAATATTACTTGTGGGGTGCCAACTTACTTGCCTTATCATACTTTTAAGTTGATAGGATTTAATGAGTTTTAAATTTTTACTGTCGTAAATTCTTACTAAACTGTCATCGCCACCTACAGCAATTCTTTTATCATCGGCACTCCAGTCCGCTGTCCATAAAAGTGTTTCCACTCCTTCATTTTTTGGTTTGTTTGTTGAAGCGGTACTCTGTCTACAAGAAGATTGCAGGAGTAATAAAGAAACGAATAAGTAAAGTGCAAAGCTTTTTACCATAAGAACTATAATTGTTAGAGGGGGCCTTCTTGCATGCCACACAACAGTATTATATCCGCATGATTTACATAAAATTTTCGCATACCTCACTCATACCAGTACTTTGTTCTACCAAATCTCACCAATCTCTCCCAAATGCAAAACTCCTGTTAGTTTTCGCGTCAAGTAATTATTTGGTTACTCATTTCTAGTTTCCAATTAAATAGCAATTCTGTTTCACCAATTTTAATAAAACTATTTTTTTGAAGAACTTTGAAAGACGCTGTATTTGTTTTGTCTGTCGAAGCGATAATTGATTTTACAAGAGGTTGTGTTTTAGTCCATTCAATAATTCCACCAACAATTTCTGTCATAAATCCCTTTCCTTGGAATTCGTCATAAGTTCCATACCCAATTTCTATTTCACCGTCTGCGTTTGGTTCGCCAACAATACATAAGTCGCCTATCATTTTGTTCTCAACTTTCGAAATTGCCGTCCAAAGTGTTGAATACAAATAGTTTTTGGTTTTGTCTGCTACATTTGGAAGTATTGTCTGTTCAAATGCTTCTTTTAGCTCAAATGAAATTGTTCTTGAACTTTCATTCAACATCAGTTCTTCTTCCAATGAGTTGTCACATTTGGTGTATTTTACTAATTGGTCATATGTCAATGGTCTTAAAGTAAGCCTTTTCGTTTCTATCATTTCATTTGTCGTTTATATGCTTTGTCTAGGTGTCGCTCTAAATGAAGACTAAATCTATGTCGTCAAGTTGTTCATTTGTCCCAAAGCTAGAATCTTTTTATCGCCTTGTGTACAACAATATTATATCCGCATGATTTACATAAAACTTGCGCATACCTCACTCATACCCGTTATTTATTCTACCAAATCTCACCAATCCCTCCCACTTTCCCAAAAAAAAGTCGTGTTGTCTGAATCAGGACTTTAGTACTGACAGGATTATAGTTGGAGCGAGAAGGTGTCGGGTAAAGTGCTGTAGAGAAATTGGGGGATACTTAGTCGCAGACTAAGGATCACTTGAGTGTGTGGTGAAAAACGCTATCAAAGGCGAGGTTTATTATAATCATTTAATAAGTTTGTAATCCTGAGTGTCGGTATACTTGTCAGTAATCCACTGGCATACGTATCCATTTTTGTCCCACGACACAACTCTAACTAATATCTGTGACGATGAAGACTTGTCATTGTCTTTAAATGCTTGTTCATCAATCAAGCTAAAAGTGTCTGGTGAAATAATGCCCCATGTTAAGAACCGCTTTAAATCTATATTTCCTTTGTCATCAGTATAGTCCATTGAAATTTCCGTTCTATTAAATGTTGTTGCTTCCCCATTTGTTGAAGAAAATTTTCCGATCTTAATATATTCAGGAACATATACTTTGTCTGAGTAAGGGCAATTAAACCATATATCGGAAATATCCACGTTTAAATCGATGGTTTGTAGTTTTAATATTTGCAAATCCTTTGAATTCGAAAAAGTATTTACAATCTGGGAATTAAATAGAACGCTATCTTTGAAAACGTAATCAATCAAGGCTGATTTATTGCCATTTGGATACGCTACCATTAGTAATCTGAAATTAGTTTTGTCAAAAAAATTAATAGTTGCATAACCGTTGTCGGCTTTTGCTTTTACCACAAAGCAGTCGAAGTTTTTGAATTTTTGGTCAGGTAGTCGGGTCAATAGGTATTTTAATTGTTTGTATGCATACTGAATTTGATTGTATGTTTTAAGTTTCACTTCCTCTTTTGATTGTAAGTCAGCTATGTGAATGATTGAGCTTCCGTCAACCCTGCTAATTTTTTCTTCATTAAAGAAAGTAGTCTGTGGGGAATTTGTTTTTGACAAAATGCATTGAACATATTTCTTACCAGTCTTTAGCTGATCATTTATTATTGCTGTTGTCCGGTCAGGTTGAATAAGCAAATAATTTATTCTACTTGATTCAATTTTGGAAATTCGCATTTCACCCCCGCAAAATAATAATGAAGAGTCCACGATTTGAGTTGCGGTCAGTTCTTCCCGGCTCTGTCCGAATAAAAGTGTCGGTAGAAGAAATAATATTGTAATGATGTGTCGTGAAGTCACCATGTCGTTTTTAAATTACCTGTAACACTCAGCTTATTGCTGGCGAACAATTAAATAAGTTTCGTCCTGTCCCCCGCGCCTTGCTGGGTCTTAAAGATAAATAAAGAACAATAAACATCAATGACGCACACGCCCGCATGCCACGAGCTTTTGTTGTGTGCCATACTCCTACTTTTTATAAATGTTTCTGATCGCTGGCCCTATAAAAGTGGCTGACCAAATCATGGGGTCGTCATGTCCGTTAAACAAAACGATTCCCCAACTGTCCTTCATTTTTGTTTTGTCAATCGTGAAGTATGAATTGTTGCTCTTTAGGAATTTAATATATCTCTTATCGTAATTCAGTCCATAAAACACCTTGATACCTTTTAATGTAAGTGTGTCTATCGCTAAGCTCTCATAGTATTGATTATCGCTAATTATTTCATTCCATGATTCCTCCGGCATACTTTCTCTATACTCTCTTAACCAAGTCGTGTCCGGCATAATAGTTAGTGCACATTCTGCTGTCACTAAATGGAATTGAGAAGTATCGGTTAACTCAATTTGTACCCTTCCATAGTCCAATGGCTTTATTGGTCTAAAGTCACTTTCTTGCTCCTTTTGTATTGGTGTCTGAACAGATTCTTTTGTCTGCAAGCTGGCAGTATCCGCTTGCCCGGTAGTGTTGTTGTAGTCGGTGCTAGGTTTACAACTAAGCAGACCAATAAAAATTATAAGACCGATTTTATTCATAAACTCAATCTTCCATTCTAGCTAGGAAGTTAATTCCGACACCTCTAAAAACAAAAAAAGATTACACATTTCAAAGCACCGAAAATTAGTGCCCGAAGATCAGAGATGGTAAGAGCACAAGTCTATCTAGCTATTAAGTAAGAAGACTTGCACCGGATATGCGGGGCAAACTTAGGTTAACGGTGTAAGTCATTAGTTGTAAACTAATGACAGCAGTTTAGACTAATACATACTACCGATAGCGGGGGTAAAAGCTTAATGTTTACTCATACAATATACAATCACCTATCTTTTATTAATATGCGTCCTTTACCGATTACTTGAAGTTGATCAAGAAAATTGTTAAAGATGAACAGTTGATCCTGGAGCATTTGATTGATCTTTACCTGTTGCTCCTGCACTTCTTCGTCCGTTCTTCTGATTGGCTCATATATCCATCTATTGTGCGGATTACCCATTTCATAATTTTCCGGGTAGGGTTCTGGAATGATATGCTGTAATTTCACCCTAAACTTCAACTCTTCCTCTATCGTTTGACGGTCGAATTGAATGATGATTTGGAGGTTCTCATGCTGGTCGATGTGTTTCTTCAGACGATCGTAAAATTCAACACGAATTTTCTTTGGAGGGTCAGTCAGTTTTAGTCGCTGAAGAATATAGTGTTTAAGCGATTCGATGTCGGTGTACTTCTTAAATCGAATTATTTTTTCGTTCATATGCCGAAAATGATTTGATCAGATAAAACGATTATTCGATGTAAACAAACAGGCCTGATTATATCTTTCCATCTGTAAATAGGATGGTGTTCATTATTAGCATCCACAACATGAATATAGACGTCCATAACTTCAACGCAATAACATTCCAAAAAAAGGTTAAGAAATCTTCGTTTTCATTCCAGGTGAACTCTTCATTCAGATCAGTCATTCGTAAATAAAAGAATACACCCGTAAATGTCATCAATGACCCTAATGGAATGAATGCTAACAGATAAGTGTGCACGATTTGTCCTGAACAAAAACCAATAACAAAAATCAGTATTCCATATCCAATCATTCGATTTACTGCCCTCTTAGTCATTTTTAGTACAGCAATTTAGTCTAACACAAACTACCGATAGCGGGGGAATAAAATTCTTTATCTTCATTATATTGTTTATATCTATTTCTCTTATTTAACTGATGAAATGAAATTGCTTAAAGCTAGTAAACTTGCTGTATGCAATTTAAATCTAAGTTTATTGTAGAAAACATCTGTTTTACCGCATAGTCCCGAGGCGGAGACTATGCGGAGAAGTAATCCTCTCACTCATTCATCAATTTTGTTTAATTCCTCATCATATCTTTCAACTTTTGCTTTTCGGCTCCTGACACCTCTCCAAAAAGAGTTACGTGAGGTAATCCATCATCACGTCCTTGCATGAGTCCGACAACCATATGTCCGTTATTTAAAATGATTGAATGGTGGTTCATCAAAGTTATCAGTCGAGTGGCCCAAGTAGAAAATTTATTTCTTATTTCCTTTATGTCTCTCTCGCCCTTAAATGGATTGTCTGCATGTAAGACACCTCCGCATTTTTCATATATCTTCAGAGCGTCTGTCCTTGTCATGTACCCAGTTTTAATTGGCTCAAAGTGAAAGTATTTTTCTCCAGTTGTATTTAATTTCTCAATCTGCATAGATGGTTCCGGATAAAATCTTGGATTCATTCTTTCTAAATCTTGAAATATTAGGCGAGCATTCCAATCCTCTTTAAACCTTTCTCTTTCTTTGGAATAAACATCCTTATTCGCGACCAAAGATCCCAGTGCAATAAGTTCTATTATTTTTCGGAACTGCAAGCAGATAAGTTCAACGTCAGTAATTAAGTAGCCAGTTGTCTTACCTTTGCTTACAAACTGTTTAATAACCTCAGTCCGTTTCTTAATCTCAAAAAGACAGTTTCGATATTTGCTTAACTCTATATTCATAGCTGAATTGAATTGCCGCTAATACTAATATTTCTCTCGCCTCTTAATAAATCTCGCTCTTCGCTCCCACTCCTTCAAAAAGAAGTTTTGATAGAATCTGCATTTATTTATTGATCTCTTTACTAATTTGTTTAAGTTTCTCTATTACTTCTTTTGCACTTTCCTTAAATTTTTCCTTGGCTTCATCTTCGTGTAAAGCAATCCATTGTTTCACTTCATCTAACAGCTGCTTCTTAGCATTCCTTCGTTTTTGTTTATCTGTGATACTAATAATTCCGTCCACCTTTAACTTGAAATTAGAAGGATAATATTTTTCAAAATCATGCTCACTGAATTGACTAAAATTTGATTCATTCCAACCAGCTTTAGTGTACTTTTCCTTTATCTTCTTTATTATTCCTTCTTCTTCTTCTCCAGTATCAATAATAACCCAAACTTTATTCTTGTATGTTGGTTCTAAATGCAGAAAAATGAATAGCTTATCAAAATCCTCGAATTTTGGAATAACAGCAGAGCTTCCTCCGGCTGAAAAAGTTCTTATTTTACCTTTTAGTGGCTTAACAAACCAGTCTATCAAATAATCTCTAATTATAATTTCAGCAGATGATTCTTCTAAGAATAACCAACCCTTCCACAAATCAAAATCAAAGAAATCATATCCTAATTCTTGAAGCACCTCTCTCCTCTCTTCTGGATTGTTGGAAACTTCCTTTAAAGTAGAGACAAATAAATTAGGTCTATCTGCTATTTGCCCAATTGAATTGCTAATATGAAATACTTTAGAATTATTGGATGCACCGAGATACTTCATTACTATATTTGAATGAGTAGATATAAAGAATTGGTTGGATTGGGATTTTTCAACAATCAAATTTAGTAATGCCTTTAAGGCTTTAGGGTGAATATCGTTCTCAGGTTCCTCTATAAGGAAAATTCTTTCCTCCGCAACACATAAATCAGTTATTAAGCCTAAGACGTTAGCAACACCTTCTCCCATTGAAGTAAGAGGAATGTGCTCAAGATTATGGACAAAGTAAACAGCCTGTTTACCTCCACCCTTTGCTAAAGAAGAAACTTGGAACCCTAAAATTTCATCACAGGCCTTAACATATTGTCGATTACCTGGTTGAAATTGAGGCGTTACCAATCGATCTATTTTTGAAAACAAGTTGGTAAAATTACCTATTACTGAGTTAGCATTGCTTTCATTTATAACATCTTGATAACCTGCGGTCTTTCTTTTTGATAAGTATGGATATATCAAGTTTAAAGGTTCATGCTCTGGAATTTGGCTCGGCCATCCACTCCTGCCTCCAGTAGTCACACCCAAATTTCTTACGCCATTTAACAACTCAAATATAAATGAGTCTAATCCTGAATTATCAGGTATAAAAGGTAAGTGTTTCCCTTCGAAGTAGAGCTTAATGATATTAGTAGTTTGCCCAATTGTAACATCTTGAGAGTTAAGAACTACTCTCTGTATATTAAAAATGGTATTTAAAATGGTAGTCTTACCTGCATTATTGGGCCCGATAAAAACATTGATTGATTTTGAAAATTGAGTTTTAGGAACCTCCAGAAACCCTCGTAAGTTTTTAATTTCTATCCCAGTAATCTTCATACTACATTGTATAATAATCTCGACAATACTTGAATTAAACTAATCAACAAATCTCGTTCTTCTTACTAATTCAAATATCTGGTGTGATTTATATAATTGCCCTGATTCAGCTTCAATGATTTCATCGACATCCTGTAAATCCTTTAATCCTGTGAATCCTGATTCAGACATTTTCATTTGCCTCTCTTAACAAATCTCACCATTCCCCCCCACACCTCCAAAAATATTCCTGTCGTAAAATCTCTACAAACTCGTGTCGTTTTTTCATGACAAAAAAGTCCGAAATTCTTTTATATTGGCGGCCGGAGGTGAGACGTGAGAGATGTGAGGTGAGATTTGCGAGGTGGCGTGTTGCGAGAAGTGGGGTGTTGCTGTTTGCCATTTGATGCACACTCTAACAAAAAAAAATCCCGAGCGCCATCGCTCAGGATTTTTTCAATAGATGCATGCAGCCTTGCTGCATAAGCCCGCATCCTTAGGCCGTCTTCTTATCGGTCTTCACTTTGCGCTTGCGTGGACGATAATCTGATTTTTTCTTCAGACCCAACGATTGTATTTCGTTACTGTCCACACCAAACTGCGAAATTACTTGCCCCTTGCAACCGAGTATGGAATTATGAAATGCCCACTGTGCTGCAATCAGGTTTTGCCGCTCTTCTTTCACGCGCTTCTCTGTTTGATTTAAGTTGCGCTCTGCCAAATCCAGCTTGTCTTTCAAAGCTGTAACCATCTCAATGCTAAACTCTTCTAACCGCGGACTGTAGCCTTTTACCAGCAGCAGGTTATCATACGCATCGGTGTCTTCTTCTAACTGTTCGGACTTTACCGGAACTTTTTCATTTTGTGCCATTTTTCAATTTGGTTAAATTGTTTTTAATTTATTAACACGCTACGGCACAGCTCGCGAGGGCGTGCTTAGCGCTTCATTGGGTAGAAGCCGGATTAATTGGCGCATTTGCTTTTGCAGTTGATTACTTTCGTGATTCTCGATTTGAAAGTAGATCTTCTGTTTCCGCAACCTCGCTGTGCTGCGTGTAGGGTCTAACAACAACTGATCAAGTCATCGCAGACTACCCACGCGCGGCACAGCGGTCAGCAGGTTTAGCTTTAACCACTCCGATCATTGATCCAAAGTCTTGGATCATTTAGCCGAATGCTCAGCATGATTAGCTGAGAGCTCGGCATGCTTTGCTGAGAGCTCGGCATGCTTTGCTGAGGGCTCGGCATGCTTAGCCGAAGTCTCGGCATGCTTAGCCGAAGACTCGGCAGCTTATCCGAAGGCTCAGCATGCTTGGCCGAGGACTCGGATGACCTTACCGAGCGGTAGGCCCAACCTATCGAGCGCTGTGCGCCTTTCACTCCAACATTTTCTTACCCAATCGGGGACTACGTCTAGCACCCGCTTACGTGAAATTCTACTTTCAAATCGCGTGCCAAACTAAAATCCGCGAAATTGATAGTGATTTCCGCGATTTTTAAAATCAAGAATTCAAGAATTACGATATAAAACGAAATCACTAACGAAATAAAACGAAAAATGGTGATTTAGGGCATGTTCATCCTGTTAAGGATCGAAGGGGTGTTGATATGAAAACAAAAGGATAGAAAACGGAGTAAATAGTAAACGTTATATATGACGAGAGTTTTTTTAAAGAAGGCTGAAAAAAAGAAGTCAGAAGTTGGAAGTCAGAAGTCGGAATGGTTGCTGGTTGGTGTGTGTAGGGAAACACTTAGTTTAAAAAGAAGTCAGAAGTTGGAAGTCGGAAGTCAGAATGGTGCGAGTGTTTCGAAACACTGCGTGTTGTCAATTGCTTTTTGTCAACTTGCCCCACCTGCCCGGGTTGTGAAACGCTTGGTTTAAAAAGAAGTCAGAAGTTGGAAGTCAGAAGTCAGATTGGTTGGCGGTTGGTGTGTGTAGGGAAACACTTAGTTTAAA
>JABFSO010000265.1 GCA_013140555.1 Cyclobacteriaceae bacterium
TTTGTATTCTCATCGCGGAATTTGCCCGAAAAATAGGCTGTACCTGTTTTGCTGTTTGTATCGCTTACACCACGAGACGCCACGCACATGTGGTTTGCGTCTACCACTACGCCTACATCTTTCGTGTTCAAAACGCGCTCTAACTACTTGCCAATCTGTACAGTAAGGCGTTCCTGCACTTGTGGTCTTTTCGCGAAATACTGAACGAATCGATTGATTTTAGATAGCCCAATTACTTTACCGCTGGAAAAATAGGCTACATGTACCTTACCATAAATTGGCACAAAGTGATGCTCGCAATGGGAGAAAAAAGTGATGTCTTTTTCCACCAGCATCTGGTCATAGTTGTATTTGTTTTCAAACAAGCGTGTGCTCGGACGATTAGCTGGGTTCAACCCGCTGAAAGCTTCTTGCACGTACATTTTGGCAACTCGTTTGGGAGTACCTTTCAAACTGTCGTCAGTCAAATCAAGACCCAATACCTGCATGATCTCACGAAAGTGTCCCTCAATTTTTTCAATTTTCTGATCATCCGTCAGATCGAACGCATCCGCTCGTAACGGAGTGTCGTGCGAGGAGGACATGTGATCCATATCATCATCTTCGTGCGGCTTAATGGGCAGGATATTCAACGAAATTTCTTTCGGTCTCATACAACTTAATTTTTAATTCGTACTGGCTTTCAATTCGTTCCCTCAAAATCGTCCAGATAACTACGGCAATGTTTTCGGCAGTAGGGTTCAGGTTGGTAAAGAAGGTGGTATCTAAATTAAGGTTTTTATGATCAAATTGTTTCAGAACATGATCATTAATTATATCGCTAAGCAATTTTAAATCATACACGTAACCAGTTTCCGGATCGGGTTCGCCAATGAGTGTTACAATTAACTCATAGTTATGTCCGTGATAATTGGGATTATTGCATTTACCGAAAACGGCATCATTCTTTTCAGAACTCCATGCCGGATTGTACAAGCGGTGGGCTGCGTTGAAATGTTCTTTACGGGATACGGATATCTTCATCAATCAAAGTTCATCAATCAAAGTTAAAACAAGCATATTATAAAAAGGTTCGGCCATGGCATTATTAAATTGGAAAATTGTTCAGTCCATTGCATAAGGAATAATAAGCTATTACTTTTCCTATGTTTATGTTTTGTTCCCTGCGTCAGTGGATCGAATAGAAACATCGTCCTAATCGATTACTAGAAGATTGTTTCAATGCATTTAGAAAAGATTACCATCATCATCCTTTTATTGGCGGTTGTTACTGCATTGGCAGAAGTAACCGATCGAATCAAGATTCCATACCCGGTGCTGTTGGTGCTGGCGGGTATTGGCATTGGGTTGATTCCTAATTTGCCAATAGTAGAACTCAATCCGGATGTGGTGTTTTTGATATTCCTCCCTCCGGCACTTTATTCTGCTGCGTGGACCACCTCATGGAACGATTTCAAAGCTTCTAGCAGGCCGATATCATTGCTGGCTTTTGGATGCGTTTTGTTTACCACTACATCCGTGGCTTTGGTAGCTCATTATTTCATTCCAGGCTTCGGTTGGGCGGAGTCATTTGTGTTAGGCGCTATCATTTCACCACCCGATGCCGTGGCAGCCACTGCAGCAACAAAGGGATTGGGAGTACCCAAGCGTTTGATCACCATTCTGGAAGGGGAGAGTTTGGTGAATGATGCCACCGGATTGATTGCCATGCGGTATGCGATTTTGGCAACAGCCACAGGGACTTTCATTTTTTGGTTGGCAACCATCAACTTCATCTATGTGGCCGGAGTGGGAATCATCATTGGTCTTTTAGTAGGGCAATTGCTTTTCTGGATTCATCGCATTACACCGAATAACCCAACTACCGATACAACACTGACATTCATTACTCCCTACATCGCTTACTTATTGGCAGAACGAATTCATGTTTCAGGTGTGTTGGCCGTAGTTGCGTGCGGATTGTTTCTAAGTCAGCGCTCTTCTAAAATTTTTTCACATCAGTCCAGAATCCAAGCCTATTCCACTTGGGATACAGTGACATTTATTTTGAATGGAGTCATCTTTATCCTTATCGGATTACAACTGCGCACGGTTTTGTCGCATATCCAAAATCATTCTTTCGGCACGTTGCTGTGGTATGGTTTTTTAGTAAGTATTGCCACGATCATTGCTCGCATCGTTTGGGTTTTCCCCGGAGCATACATTCCCAGATGGTTGAGCAAAGGAATTCGACAGCGCGAACCTGAAACCACTATCCGATCAGTATCCATTGTTGCGTGGTCGGGAATGCGAGGTGTGGTATCACTGGCCGCTGCTCTTGCATTGCCTTTGGCGTTTGAAGACAATACACCCTTTCCAAATCGCGACCTGATCATCTTTTTGACTTTTGCCGTCATATTTGCTACGCTGGTAATTCAAGGAACTACGCTGCCTGCATTGGTAAGAAAGCTGGGCATCAAAGAAGATGCCGGTGGAAGAATAGAGGAAGATCATGCGCGCTTCCGGATTGCTTCATCGGTTATTGAACACATTGAGGAGAACTATTCGCTTGGTCTAAACGATGCGGTGCTCGCACAGATCAAATCAAAGTATGAGTTACGTATTCAGAGGTTGAATAAGAATGTAGACAACAAGCTTACTGAGGATGAAATCAAAGAGTTTCATAAAATACAACGCGATTTGATTTCCCGTGAACGGATACTACTCGAAAATTTATCGCTGGAAAAGCAAATCAGTGCCGAAGCTTTGCGCAAGCTGGAATATGAATTAGATCTGGAAGATGCCCGGATCGATTTAGAGTTAGAAACAAAATAAAAAAGCCCGATAATTCGGGCCCTTGGTGATTTGATTTCAATGCAGTCTAGCAGAATTCGTCAAACACTTCAACTAAGTGTTGTCCTATCATCTGTGCATTTCTGCCTTCGATGTGATGACGCTCAACAAAGTGCACTAGCTCTCCGTCTTTAAACAGTGCAATGGCGGGTGAAGATGGAGGATAAGGAAGTGTGTATTCTCTTGCTTTTGAAACCGCCTCTTTGTCGACTCCTGCAAATACAGTAGTCAAGTGAGCAGGCTTCTTGTCAGAATTTTGCAATGCCCATTTAATCCCTGGGCGAGCTGCACCGGCAGCACAACCACACACAGAATTGATTACCAACAATGTGGTTCCTTTCTGGTCTTTCAATTCCTGATCAACAGCATCAGCAGTTTTTAATTCTGTAAATCCGGCTACCGTTAAATCGGTGCGCATCGGGGCAACTAAGTGTTCGGGATACATATTATTTGTGTAGGATTAGTTAAGGTTGATTGTTTCGTCTATTTATTTGAGGTTCAGTTGATAACAAAATTACATAAAGCCTAGTTCCAATTTAGCCGCTTCGCTCATCATATCCTGTGAATAAGGCGGATCGAACGTGATTTCCACTTTTACATCATTAATGCCTTCAATTTCTTTGATTCGTTGTTCTACTTCCCCGGGAATAACTTCGGCTGACGGACAAGACGGAGATGTAAGTGTCATTCGGATGAACACATTATTTACAGGAAAGATATTGATCTCATAAATGAGGCCTAATTCGTAAACATCTACCGGAATTTCCGGGTCGTAGACCATTTTGATAGCTGCCAGCACCTTATCCCGCAGGTTAATGCCGGTTTCTGACGAATTTACATGATTGATTGTAGCTTCTTCCATTAGTTAGCGCTCAATTGAGCTTTAAATGCAACGGCATACATTTTAATCTGCTTAATCATGGAGGCAAAACCATTGGAACGCTGTGTTCCGATAAACCGTTCCATTCCAATCTTTTTCATGAAGTAAAGATCGGCTGATAAAATGTCATCCGGACTTTGGTCATTGAAAATTCGAACCAACAAACTCACCAATCCTTTGGTGATGGCGGTATTGCTATCGGCAGAAAATTGAAGACCGTTATTTTCCAATCTGCATGTTAACCAAACTTTCGATTGACAGCCTTTTACTTCGTTCAATTCGGATTTATCAGATACATTCATTTCCGGCAATTTCTGACCTAACTCCATGATGTAGAATACCGTCATTTCCATGTCACCATCCAACAGTGAAAATTCGCTGATAATCTGATCTTGGTTTTCGTTGATGGTCATTTATAAACGGCTTTCTCTAACTTGGTTACTCGTTCGTGCAAATGGGCGATGTTTTCAACTTCGTTGGCTAGTTTGAAGATAGCCCGGGTGTTTTCAGTTGATTGCAGATTTAACTTAACAACACCCGATTCTACTTTCTCAAGTCTATTATCGACACTTACCAAACTCGTTTCCATCTCAGAAAGCGTCCGCTCAACATTCTCAAGCCTTTTATTTGTTTGTTTCTGTTCATCAATCATCTGATCAAATTTGATCAGTGTTTCCGCTAACAATTCAACAATTCTTTGTTCGTTTTCCATAACCAATTGTTTAGTTAAGAAATTTAACGATTCTCTTTAATCCTTCCAAAAGCGCATCAATTTCTTCTTTGGTATTGTAAACAGAAAACGAAGCGCGCACGGTTCCTTCCAAACCAAAATGATCCATCAATGGCTGGGTGCAATGGTGCCCGGTTCTAACAGCTATGCCACGTGCATCCAACATCTGACCAATGTCAAATGGATGAATGCCTTCTACAACAAACGACTGCACGCTTACTTTTTTTGATGTAGTTCCTATCAATCGAACGGATGGGATTTCGCTTAACCGTTGTGCGGCATAGACTAACAACTCATGTTCATGAGCCGCAATGTTCTCTTTACCCAAATCATTTATGAAGTCTATCGCTTCTTTGAGCGCTACAACATCTGCAATATTTGGAGTGCCCGCCTCAAACTTATAGGGAAGATCATTGTAAGTGGTTTTCGCAAACGACACATTCTTGATCATTTCACCACCGCCCATGTACGGAGGCATTTTTTCTAACAGTTCCTTTTTTCCATACAAAATGCCGGTTCCTGTTGGCCCATACATTTTGTGTGAGGAGATGCAATAAAAATCACAATCTAACTCAACTACATCTATCGGTAAGTGTGCCGATGCCTGTGCCCCATCTATCAACACCACTGCACCAAATTCATGTGCCAGTGAAATGATTTCTTTAACGGGATTAATGGTTCCTAAACTGTTGGACGCATGATTAACTGCAACAATTTTAGTTCTAGTGGAAAGCAATGATTTGAAATGATCCAGATCGATTTCACCGGTAGGAGTGATATTGATCACCTGAATGATCGCTTTCTTTTCTTCTGCAATCATTTGCCAAGGAACAATGTTGGAATGATGCTCTAATCCGGAAATAATAATCTCATCCCCTTCATTCAAAAAAGCCCTGCCGTAAGATGATGCTACGAGATTGATGCTTTCGGTAACACCACGTGTGAAAATGATTTCTTCGCTGTGCTCGGCATGAATAAACACTTGCATCGCCAAACGTGTGTCTTCATAGGCGCGAGTAGCTCTTTCAGCTAATGTATGGATGCCGCGGTGAATATTGGCGTTATCGTTTTGATAATAATTTGTTAGTGCCTGAATGACTCTCTTCGGTTTTTGATTGGTGGCCGCGTTGTCAAAATAGATCAGCGGTTTGCCATTCACCTGTTGATGGAGAATCGGAAATTCTGTTCTGATTTTTTGAATATCCAATACTGGTGCTAGCACGGCACTCATATCAAAAGTTTTTATGAAGCCTCTCTGAAATCAATTGATCCAGATAGGCTTTTAATTTTTCGTTTTTGACAACTGTCAATACATCCAAAGCAAAAGCATACAACAACATCGCTTTCGCGGAAGCGTAAGGAATGCCACGTGCTTGTAAATAGAAAAGTGCTTCTTCATCCAATTGGCCGGTAGTACATCCGTGCGAACACTTCACATCATCGGCCCAAATCTCTAATTGAGGTTTGGTGTTGATGGTGGCATTTTCGCTCATCAGAATATTTCGATTGGATTGAAATGCATTCGTTTTTTGCGCATGAGGCCGAACGTAGATCTTTCCATTGAAAACACCCTTAGACTGATCGTCCATAATGCCCTTATACATTTCATTGCTGAATGAGTTGGGCTTTTGATGATCGACTACTGTGTGATTGTCTACCAATGTATTTCCATTCACCAGATACAAGCCATTAAAATGCGACTCGCACTGTTCGCCATTAATTTGTATGGTCAAATTGTTTCGGATGATCTGGCCATTCAGCGTAAGCGTAAAGGTATTGACCCGACTGCTATCTGCTTGTGCGATGAAGGTATTTGAAACCTGATGTACAGCGCCTGAATCATTTTGAATTTTGCAATAATCAAGCGTAGCATTCTCCGCTACAATCATCTCTTCCGTAAAGGTGCGGAAGCAAGGCTGTGTTCCCAGCGAATCCGATTTTTCGATGATGGATAAGCTGCTGCCTTTTTCGATAGAAACGAGCAATCGTGTATGAGCAATGACTTGCTTCTCTTGTGCATCGTTGATGTGTAACACCAAAATGGGCTTGGCGACTTGGGTATTAGCAGGAACATGAACGAAAATTCCTTCCTGATAGAAAGCACCATTCATTGCGGCAAAAGCATCCTCGGTTTTGCTCATGGTACCCAAAAGCGATTGAATAACCGATCTCGTTTTCGAATCGGCCTCTTCAAAAGTAGATACCACTACGTTCGCTTCCAATCCTTCGAGTTGAGAAAGATGTTTAGCGAAGCGACCATTCGTGAAAACGATTAGGTGTGTATCGCCAATGGTTGGCAAATAAAAATCAACAGAGACTGCTGAAGAAGCAGGATAGGAGCCTGTCCAAGTAAACTTTTTCTCCAGCACCTTGGTGATGGGTGTAAATCTATATTCTTCTGACTTAGAAGTAGGCAATCCGATTTCTGAAAGTTGGTCGAACGCTTTTTTGCGAGCTTCTTTTCCATCCTCAAAGTAAGCAGGAGTGGAGCTCGCCAAAATTTCTTTCAAGATGGATTCAGTAGCAGTAGTCATACATTAAGCGAGGGCTACTTCATTTTTAATCCAATCGTATCCTTTGGCTTCCAATTCTTTGGCCAGCTCTTTCGTTCCAGATTTTACAATTTTTCCTTTGTAGAGCACATGCACGTAATCAGGTACGATGTAATCTAACAATCGCTGATAGTGAGTCACCACAATCGTTGCGTTGTTTTTTGAGCGTAATGAGTTTACACCATTGGCCACAATTTTTAATGCATCGATATCCAAGCCAGAGTCTGTCTCATCTAAGATGGACAACTTAGGCTCAAGCATAGC
>JABFSO010000310.1 GCA_013140555.1 Cyclobacteriaceae bacterium
CGCCTTGACTACTGCCACCGGCACCGCAAAATTGATCGGTAACGGTGATATAAGAGTTTTTCATTTGGTAGATTTAGTTTAGAATGTTCTTAGGATTTTTTGGGCAATGGCCCTTGTGTGCGTGTAGGCTGCCAAATCTTTGAAATGGGGTTTGGCAGTGTTCGCAGGTTAATTCCTTTTCAATTTTGGCTTTGAATGCCTTCAGTGAACGAAACTCAACCACGCTTGATTCACTTTCGTTGAGCCGTGAACGAAGCTCGTTCACCTCTGATTGAAGTTCATTCAACTTCAATGGCAATTCATTACTTTGGTTGAACTCCATCCATTTTTTGTAGAACAGATCCGCATAGATGTAATTGACGCTTGCAATTAATATGCTCACAAACCAACGTTGTGTAATGATTAGCGCTGTTTGTTGCCAGTCGAATGCTTCCACAAAGTATAACAGGATGATGCCGCTACACACTGCCATTAAAGCCGGTATGCGATCGTTTAGGTGGCGCACGTTGCAGGTAGTTACTAGCACGGTCAGTTCCCAACCAAATGCCATAAACCAGGCAGATGCCATTTTCTCCCACGCGGCCATTGATGTGGGTAGCGCTTGCGTAAAAAGTGTGTGTGAGAAAAACACCATTGCGCAAACCACCATGAGCATAACAAAAATTACGGCCCCCAGTGAGGTAATGGCACGGCCAATGTTGGTGAAGTAGTTGCTCATGATTCAGATTTTTTAAACATGATGTAAAATGTGGTATTGCTTCTTCGCTCAGCTATTTCGCTGCATCCGAGTGCAAGGGTGCCGTATTTTCTTAACCAATCAGTAAAACGCTTTTGCGTGAAGTGGTTGGCTTTGTAGTCCGGGTAAAGCACGATGAAGCGATCAAACAATTGCTTTTTATCCAACTCAAAATTGTAGATGCTTTGCGGCCGCACAAACTCAATGGTGTTGGGCATGGTGTATCCTTCCCACGGTGTTTTGTTGGTTAGCATTTCATCGCGCACATCGTTCATGAAATCCACAAACTCGCGGCTGGTGCCATCCAATAATTTTCGTGCCTGAAGGTTGATGGTTTCCGGCTCAATCAATCCATTGCTGAAGAACGCCTGCACACAATAGCACACGAAGTTGTCAAACTTCAACCATTCGGGGTCGTCCCAATCTTTGGCCAACCAGTGCCCGTAATATTTGCCTGGGCTGCGTTGCTCCGAAAAGAAGTTACTCATTTCAAATTCGATGATACGATCGCGGCTACTCGCGCCATCGATCTGCAAACTTTTGTTGGTGCTGATCACCATTTTGCTGCGCTGGATGAATGGACTTTGAAACATCTTGCGCACCGTGTATCCCTCGGTGATGTCGTTGAACAGAAATTCAAACTCGAACCGGGTGCGGCCCTTGTGGTTTACATCGTTGATGTGCAATACCTGTGTTGACCGATCGGCCAACTGATATTTCTTTTCATCGTCAAGGTTAAACGTTTTGCCAGGTATCTCACAATAGCTTCGCACCTTGCCCAATAACTGCATAAGCAATGTTTTACCCGTGCGGCCTTCGCTCTTTTCGCTTACGGTGCTATCTGTAAGCTCCACGCACTTCAATTTGTAGTGGTAATAATCGTGCACCAGGTAACCAATGATTGTGCAAAGCGAAAGGAACCTTTGTTGCTTTTGGCCACAAATGCGCCAAACGAAATCGGCAAAAATTCCCAATGGCCGGTCGGTGGTAAAGGAGTTTTCAAAATCAACGTTGCCCGCTTCATCGGCCACCAATTGAAGTTCAATTTTTTCAAACTTGCGGTTGAGCATTTGTTTTTGCCATACGCTGCCATCCATCTTATCAAAATTGATTAGCTCGTGGCCCTCTTTGGTGATGCGCACGAATCCGTTTTGATAGTATAGAAAACATTCGTTGGCCGTGTCGCGGTTGATGATGATAGGCGCTTCGCTACGCATCCGGGCAAACAGATCTTTGCTGAAGATGGTTTTCATTTTGTCGTAGTACTCATTCAACATAATGTATGCATCCACATACTCGCACTTAGTGAAATCGTATTGTTTGCGGGTGAAGTCTTCCACGAAGTCTTTAATTTCTTCCACGGTTACTTCGCTCAGCACGTTATCGGTTACCCGAATGAAGGTGTAACCATCCTTTAAATCTTGCTCGGAAGCGTATCGCGTAAAGCCAAAGGATCCGAGCAGCTGCACGAACCGAACTTTGTCAATCTTAATGCCCTTGAAAGTTTTTTCGTCTGTCTTTTGGTTGATTGTGATCAACTCGGTGAAGAATGGGAATGTTTTCGGATCTCCTTTTAGCTCAGCTACTTGATTTTTGCGCACGGCCTTTACGATATCCGATTTCTTGCGTTCAATTACGGTGTGATCGGATACAATCGATTCGAATGTTTTGCGGTTTAGCTTGTAATCGGTGCTAATCTTACGGATGTAATCATCCTTTACCACTTTCTTATCTGCCGGAAGCAATGCAATGGTGCGGGCAATGTCGGCTACACGATCGTTGCGCACAATCGGGTTTTCTTCTTTTGCCAAAAGTAGTTCAGCCTTCCAAAGCACGGCATCTACTTGGCTGCGGATAATATAATCGTTCAGGCTTGCGCAATCACTGTATAGCATTTATCAAGATTTTTTCGGTTTACGTTTATTACTCTTTGCAGCCTTCTTTTGCACTTGCTTCTTTTCTGGTTTAATGACTTCAACAGGTTTCCACATGCGGGTCAAATCATCCGGATCTACTTTGCGGCCATCTTCAAACACGGGCATGGGCACCACGGCCACATCAAATCCGTTGGCCACCAGCAAATCAATGTCACGCAGGGTAGCTTTTTGCCCTGCTTCGTCACCATCGCGGAAGAGCACTACTTTGCTGCAATATTTGCGCAGCAATACGCATTGCGTTTCGGTGAGGGCCGTGCCGCAGGTGGCTACGCTCACATTATAGCCCGCCTGGTGCATGCTAACGACATCGGTGTAACCTTCCATCAAATAACAGTATCCAGCTTTGCGGATAGCTTCTGCCGCATGGTGTAAGCCATAAAGCACGTAGCTTTTCAGGTAGATTTTGCTTTCATGGCTATTGATGTATTTGGGTTCTTTGTAGCCTTTCTGATCGCCTTCAGTTAAACGATCGAGCGCACGTCCACCGAAGGCTACCACACGGCCTTGGTGATCGTGTATAGGGTAAATAAAACGGTGCCGAAAGGTGTCATAGGTGCGGCCATCCTTTTCAGTGATTAATCCGAGGTCCATGGCAGGTTGTCGATTTTTATCACCCACCAAGTCGGTAATGTATTGCCATTGATCGGGTGCATAACCTAGCTCAAATGCGGTGATGGTTTCGGGGGTGAAATTGCGCTTGGTGATTTCCTTCACGGCCGCATGTACTTCGTTCTCTTTTTCCAGCGATGCCTTCAGGGCTTTGTCTAATTGCTCGGAAAATTTGCGGGCAGCAGCTTCGTTGATCTTGTAGAGCAATTCTTTTTCTTCAACTAGCTTTTTATACTCTTCATCGTTGGTGTGCTCGTCATACTCAATCCGCTCGTTGACAATACCGGCCACTATCTTTACCGCTTCGATAAAGTCCACCCCTTGTTTTTGCATGGCAAAGTTGATGGCACCAATTCCACCTTTGCCGGTGCTGTGATCTTTAAACATGTTCTTGGCCGGAATGACATAGAAACTCGGTGTTTTCTCATTTTCATTCCACGGGCTTTTGCCCACATAATTGGCACCGGATTTTTTTAGATCCACCCAGTGGCGCACTACGGTTAACAGGTCCGCTTCTTTGATGCGCTCAATGGATGATTGGGAGATGTAGGGCATGGGTTGATTTGAAGATTTGAAAATTTGGTGATTCGGCTATTTCTTGATTACCTGATCTAGTCGAACTAATTCAATATTTGAAATTTGATCTTTGCTTTCATTGATAAAGTTTGTACCGTTTTCTAGTGTAAAAAGCGCAGCCATTTCTGGACCTTCAGCAATGAAATATTCACCGTCTTTAAATTTTACAAAGGCATTTTGGTTATCTGTCAACCGTATGAAATACGCATTGTGCGGTGCATGCATTTGATTCATTGAAACTATTTTGGCATCATCATTTAACCCGTGTTGACGGTTAAAATCTATTTGCTTTTGCTTGTTTGGGTTCAACATCTTGCGAACCCGATCTGAAAAATTTCCCATGTATAAAAAGTTTATTGTGTGATACCGTATTTCTTCAAAGCTGATTCTTTCCACACGTACCAATCGCCATTGAATGGCAAGCCGTATTGTTCTCGAAAAAATTGAATGAAATGGATAAAACTTTTGAAGCCATCATCCACGGCAAATGATTCTGCCAGCATATATGTAAGCTCAACGCCATTTAATTCAATCGCTGGATAGTCGATCAGTTCAGGATCTTCATTAGGCTTGTATAAAATTTTGATATTCACAATCGCCAAATTTTTTCGGCTTACAATCTTTTGGCAATTTTTGGTGCGCATGCCGGTGAAGCAGTGCATCATATCACCTACTTTCATTGGGCGTTTGCGTTTGTCACGAACCGTGCCCGGCTTAGTGTTTCGCTTTACCTTGTTAGCGAATTTCTTTTGGAAGCTGAAGGATGGCATAGGTAGTTAATTTGAAGATTGGTTAATTTGAAGATTTGAAAATTCGATAATTCGTTGATTGGTGCTACTTTCCAAAAAATGATTCCACAACTCTTTGGGTGTTGCCTTTTGCTTGCATCTTAGTGTGGACACATACCAAACCCGATTTCTATCGTCTTTAATTGTTAATACATTTACGTACATGTGACCGGTTACAATTCCTCGCATTTCACCTTCCGATAAATTTTTTGGCTTGAATGAAACTACGGTGCCGATTGGCCATTGCTTGCGAACTTCATCACCGTGGTAATGATTGTATTTCTCGTTATTCATGGCTTTAGGGTTTTGGAAATTCTAAGTATTGCTTTCCATCCAGCAGGTTGCCAGATTTAGATTTACCTGTTTTGGCCATCCAATAGGCGTTATCTTCTTTGGTCAAATCAGGCCTCTTTTCAGGTAGTATTTTTTTAACCTTTCGGCCACCAAAATCAGAATGATCATAGTAACAACCATCACCATCAATGTTGATTAAATAGTGATCGTAAAAATTCAAAGAGAAAGGCCCCGTTAAAAGAAACGTGTTGATCGGGTTCCCATTGACCCCACTGTTTAAAGAAGAAAGGAACACCAGCACCGGCACACTGATCACGCAAGCTGCGCACCCAACCCGGATGCATTGGGCGGTCCATTCAATTTTGGTTTTGTTCATATTGGTGGTTGATGTAGTTGATTTGAATTTGGTTTTGTGTGTGGGTGAAAACGGGTGTGTTGCCTTGGTAGTAGTAAAGCTCCATTGGTATGCCCGCTACGAGGTATTTTTTCCCGATCTGTAAGCGTTGTTTATCTTGTGGTAAAGGTTCAACGTGGCCATTTCTTCGTTCATCGGTAGTTTGGCTTTTTTGAGGAATAGGCATATTGCTCGTTTTAAAATAGTTGCTTCGGTGTTGGTGGTGATGCGGAGATTGGCCATGCTAATTCGGTAAATTCGGTGATTTGAAAATTTGATAATTAAAATTTCAACCATACTGTTCTAAGACCAATTGAAACATACCAGCAACCGTCTTTCCGGCCGAATATGCAGATGTTAAAAAGATAGACGTGAAAACAGCATAGTTTTTTTTTATTGCGGCAACACCATTCGCGTTCTATTCTAAAAATGTAATCGGGCAACAAATACGTTTTGAGGCCGCACCAAAGTACCAGGCGGGCAATTTTATAGTTGAACTTTGGGTGCTTTTTGATGAAGCGAAGGGCCACTAAGCTGGCATCGATTTCCATTGCAATACGATGCGCCCACGCAATGATAAAATAACTTACCACCACCAGCATGGCCACGGGCATAGGCATAACCAACGCCAAAACAAACGTGCAAACGGCCATCACTAGTTGCGCTAGGTAAAAGCGCTTAATATTCTGTGAAGCATGAGCAAGCTCGTGTGCAGCGATCGCCACCGCAGTAGTAGTTTGGCCATTAAAAACATCATGGGTAAAAGTGATTGTGTTAGTAAATGGATCATAGCTGTTGGAAGTTCCTACCATGATCATTATTTCTCTTGGCACCAGCGGCCAAACATGTGAAAGCACTGTCATAAATTATACCATTACAAACCGTTTCGCACCGTCTTTATTCAATCCATTGAATAGGCTCAGCTTCTTGCTGTATACCTGGTGGCCTATTTGTCTGCGGCCGTTTATCATCTTTTGTGTACCATCTAAATCGCGATAACATACGATGGGATCTTCCAGCGGTACCATTAAACCATCTTCATTATCGGCATGGGTAACGAGCTCAGTCACTACATACATTCCACCTTTGTAGTGGCGATATACTCCGGGCATCAAATCGTATTCGGTGTGGTCGTTCATTTTACTAATCGTTAAAAAGTTGCTTGAATTTTTCGAACCAATTGCGGTACCGCGCATATTGGTAGAGGTTGAGAAAAAAGAAGGCGGTGCAAAAAATAAGGTAAAGCCAAATCAGTACGTAACCCCATGCATACCGTTTAGTATACCAGCAACCGCCTACTACTATTACATTGACCAGTGTAGCCAGAAAAAAAATAATCTGGTTGCGTCTGCCAAATGTGTATGTGATGAACCGTTTCAATTCGTAAAATTTAAAATTGAACTATGCGTTTATGTATTGATAAATGTGATGTGCAATACTTTCAATGCTGCCGGTGGCGGCAACTTCCTCGAGGCAAATGATTTTAAATTCCGTCTCTACCTTAATGATAAATTCGGCCATGTCGAGGCTATCGATAAACATCTTTAGCTTCACGTCTTTATCGGTGCGCTCAATACGAAAGCCCATATCTTCATTTAAGATTTGGAACAATCGTATTTCAATTTCCTTCTTTGTCATTGATCTTTTCGGTAAGGGTGTAAACAGTATCGGTAAACCGCACATCTTTTGGTGCGTGGTAAAAATTACGTGCCAACAATTGGTGCAGTGTGAGCAAATCTTCGTGCTTCAACCCGGCATCGGTCATCGTCAAATCAAACGGCAATTGCACCAGGCGAAAGCGTGTTTTGATTACTTGGGCTATGGTGGCACTTGTAACCATTTAGTGCGCTGTTAGAAGGTGGTACAGAATAGCACCCGCAAATGACACTACAAGTGCCACCAGCATAAAAAGTAATTC
>JABFSO010000352.1 GCA_013140555.1 Cyclobacteriaceae bacterium
GAAGTAGCGTTGTTAGCATCGGTTGGAAAAACAGAAGTATTGGTTTACGAACTTCCGAAAGCAGCTATCATTTCTACCGCAATGAGTTGGTGGACATCGATCAACAGCCGATGCCCCATCAGGTGCGCAAGTCCAACAGCTATGCGTTACAAGCAGCCTGGACTTCGTTGGGAGGTACCTCTGCCCTGTTTCATTTGGACGATAATGAGTCGTTGATTCTTACTGAGTTAAAGCGCATCCTCGAACAGTATGATGTGCTCATTTTGTCTGGAGGCGTATCGAAGGGAAAGTTTGATTTCATCCCACAAAGTCTGGAGGCGCTCGGCATCCAAAAGATGTTCCATCAAGTAAGCCAGAAGCCGGGCAAGCCGCTGTGGTTTGGTCGCTCGGCCACTCAATTTGTTTTTGCCCTTCCGGGGAATCCGGTTTCAACCTTTCTGTGTTTTCATCGCTATGTAAAGCCTTGGCTACTGGCCAGTTGCGGAAGGAAAGCGACTCCGACCAAAGCTATTTTAGCCGAAGATTTTTCATTTCAGGCACCACTCACCTACTTCCTGCAAGTACGCTTGCGAAACGAAGATGGAAAGTGGATGGCCTTCCCGTTGCCGGGAGGTGGCTCGGGAGATTTTGTAAATATGCGCGAAGCAGATGGGTTTTTGGAGTTGCCGAGGGGCAAAAAGCAATTCCAAAAAGGCGAATCATTTGACCTCGTTGCCTTTAGGTAAAAATTCAAATTGACATTACCTTTGCCAAATTCTAATATTCTAAAAGCATTCGCATGTTCGATAATTTAAGTCTCAAACTAGAAAAGGCATTTCAAACGCTGAAAGGCAGTGGCCGTATCACGGAAATCAACGTGGCCAGCACCATCAAAGAAATTCGCAAAGCGCTGATCGATGCCGATGTTAACTATAAGGTAGCCAAGGAACTAACAGACGATATCAAACAAAAAGCGATGGGCCAAAACGTGCTCACCGCTATCTCTCCGGGGCAGTTGCTCACAAAAATCACCAATGATGAGCTGACATCGCTCATGGGTGGTGCCAGCGAGGACATCAAGATCGAAGGAAACCCCGCCATTATTTTGATTGCCGGTTTACAAGGTTCGGGTAAAACGACCTTCTCCGGTAAACTGGCCAACTACCTGAAGCGCCAAGGACGCCAGGTTTTGTTAACTGCCTGCGACATCTATCGTCCTGCCGCGATCACTCAATTGCAAGTGTTGGGCGAGCAAATTGGCGTAGAAGTATATGCCGAGCCGGATAATAAAGACGCTGTAAAAATTGCCAAAGCAGCCATCGAGCACGCTAAGAAGAATAATCATCGTATTGTGATTGTCGATACAGCCGGACGTCTGGCGGTAGACGAACAAATGATGGATGAAATCGCGAAGTTGAAGGAGGCACTCAAGCCTTCGGAAACACTTTTCGTGGTAGACTCTATGACGGGTCAGGATGCGGTGAACACCGCCAAGGCATTCAATGATCGTTTGAATTTTGATGGCGTGGTCCTCACCAAATTAGATGGTGATACCCGTGGTGGTGCAGCTTTAACTATTCGCAGAGTAGTTGAGAAACCGATCAAGTTTGTCAGCTCGGGCGAAAAGATGGAAGCCATCGACCGCTTCTACCCCGATCGTATGGCCGGCCGTATTTTGGGCATGGGTGACGTAGTGAGTTTGGTAGAGAAAGCGCAACAGACGTTTGACGAAGAAGAAGCGAAGCGCCTCAATGCCAAGATGCGCAAAAACCAATTTGACTTCAACGACTTCCTGAAGCAATTGGAGCAAATCAAAAAGATGGGCAACATGAAGGACATGCTTGGCATGATTCCCGGCATGGGCAAAGCCATGAAAGATGTAGACATCAACGATGACTCATTCAAACCCGTGGAAGCTATCATCCGCTCCATGACAATCGATGAGCGCGAGAACCCGGATAAGATCAACCCAAGCCGCAAAAACCGAATTGCCAAAGGCAGCGGCACTTCGGTGCAGCAAGTCAACCAATTGCTGAAGCAATTTGAAGACATGCGCAAGATGATGAAGATGATGAATAAGATGGGTGGCGGCAAACGCGCTCTCAATGCACTCAATCCTTTTGGAAGATAATTTATGATTACCTCTAAAAACGATTTCTTTCTATCACCTCATCCTCTCCTCCTTCTCCACAAAAGAAGGACACACGGAGTTTTTAGAGGTATTGTTATGAACAGCTTATTAATCAGTTTCCTTTTGCTGATCCAAATCAGTGCGATGGCCCAAGATTCATTGTATCAAAAGAAAATCTTTGTCCGTCAGAATGATACCCTCGCCTACCGAATCTTATATCCTAAAAACTACGATCGTACAAAATCGTATCCGGTCGTTCTTTTTCTCCATGGAGCCGGTGAACGAGGCAGCGACAACGAGAAGCAGTTGATCCATGGCTCAAAGCTATTCGCCAGCGAAAAAGTACGCAACGAGTTTCCAAGTATTGTCATCTTTCCACAATGCAAAAACGACAGCTATTGGTCGAGTGTGAAGATCGATCGCGAAAAGCTGCCGTTGGTTATGACCTTCGACTACACACGCCCAGAAACCAAAGATCTTTCGATGGCGATTGCGCTGGCGAAACAAATCATCAAGACCGAAGCCGTTGATAAAAATAGAGTTTACATCACCGGACTATCAATGGGTGGCATGGGTACTTTTGAAGCCGTGTATCGTTATCCTAAACTTTTTGCGGCAGCTGCTCCCATCTGCGGAGGCGGAGATGCCGTGCACTACAACAAGAAAGTGGCTCGCGTTCCTTTCTGGATTTTCCATGGCGAAAGTGATAACGTTGTTTCTGTTGATAACTCGCGCACCATGTACAAACAAATTCAGCAGTTTTCGAAAAAGGTAAAGTACACGGAATATCCGGGTGTCATGCACAACAGCTGGGACAATGTGTTTGCAGAACCCGACTTTCTCCCGTGGCTGTTCGCTCATTCCAAATAATTGTCATTAATCCAATCATTAGCCATGACTAGTTCTTCCTTCTTTCACGGTGCATTAAAAGAAGAAGTAGCTGCTTTTGGTGAGCTGCGGAAATTTGTGTCCGGTGATGTGATGTTGCAGGAAGACAGTTACATCAAAGTGATTCCCCTGGTGTTGAGTGGAAGTTTGAAGGTCGTGCGCACCGATGCGAATGGTCATGAGATTTTGTTGTACTACATTACACCGGGCGAAAGTTGCATCATGTCCTTTCTCGGGGGCATTCATGACGAAACCAGTAAAATCAAAGCCATTGTAGAAGAAGATGCCGAATTGCTTCTGATACCTGTATCCAAAGCCAGCGAGTGGGTCAAGAAATTTCCGGAGTGGTCGGACTTCATTTTTAAACTGTATCACAAACGATTCGAAGAATTACTCTCGGTAGTGAATGCCATTGCTTTTCAAAAGCTGGACGAGCGGTTACTTCAACTCCTCACCCAAAAATCGAAACTGACCCATTCCAAAGAAATTGTGGTAACACACAGCCAACTGGCTGAAGAGTTGGGCACCGCTCGTGAAGTCATTTCGCGTGTAGCCAAACAAATGGAAAACGAAGGGATCATCCGGTTATCGCGCAATAAAATTACCCTTGTGTGACATTGGTCACCGTTTTACATTAACCATCCACCTACTTTTGAGTCATAAACGAAACACATTATGACAAAAAACATGGGCTCTGCTGATCGGGTAATCCGCGTGATACTCGCAGCAATCGTAGTTGCACTTTACTTTGCTAATATCATCTCCGGCACGGTGGCCATTGTGCTGCTAGCATTCTCCGCTATTTTCATTCTCACCAGCATGGTTGGCGTATGCCCGTTATACCTGCCATTCGGATTGAATACACTGCGCAAAAAAATCAATGGATAAATTCAGAAAACCGCTACTCATTGCAATGGGTGGATTGGTTGGTTTGGCAGGCGGATATTTTTATTGGCAGCAGATAGGTTGCGTCAGTGGCAGTTGCCCGATCACGTCCAATCCGATTCACGCTTCGCTCTATGGTGCGGTAATGGGTGGATTGCTCTTTAGTATGTTTATAGATTCCAAAAAGTAGTTTTAAAAATCAACGATATGCTTGACTCACTAAAAAGTTTAATCGGCCTCGGCCCTACTGTAGATTATCAACAACTCGTAAAACAAGGCGCCATCATCTTAGATGTACGCAGCAAGGGCGAATATCAACAAGGACACATCAAAGGCTCGATGCACATTCCGGTGGACCAATTGAGCAACAACTTGTCAAAACTAAAAAGCAAAGATGTGGCTGTTATCACCTGTTGTGCTTCGGGCATGCGCAGCGGCATGGCCAAGAAAATCCTGCAGTCCAACGGATATAAAGAAGTGCACAATGGCGGGAGCTGGATGAGCCTGCAATCCAAACTCTAATTAGGATCTCGCATCCTTAAACTAAACTTCTATGGAACCCCATTTCTACAACGTGCACGTGCAGTGGAACCACGACCGGCAAGGCATGATGTGCTCGCCTGAGTTAAACAAAACCGGTGAGCTTGGCGCTGGTTGTATTGAAGTAGCCACTCCACCCGAATTCCCGAAAGGCATTCCCGGTATTTGGTCGCCCGAGCATTTGTTCACCGCTGCCGTTAGCAGTTGCCTGATGACAACATTTCTGGCCATTGCTGAAAATTCGAAATTGGAATTCAGCTCTTTTAGCTGTTCGGCCAAAGGCAAACTGGAACAAGTAGAAGGCAAATTTCGGATGACGGAAGTGTTACTCTATCCGGTAGTGACGATTGTTAATGAAAGTCAGCGTGAGCGCGCGGACAAAGTGTTGCAGAAAGCGGAGGCAGCTTGTCTTATTTCCAATTCCATCCAATCGAAAGTAACGATGTTTCCATCCATAGAAGTTCAGGCTTAATTGTATCTTGCAGGATGGCAAAAGCTAATTTTTCAGAACTGATTCAAGGTAGCATACCTACGCTCGTAGATTTTTCTGCTGAGTGGTGCGGGCCATGTAAAATGATGGCGCCAATTTTGGATGAAGTGAAGGCCGCGATGAATGATTCCGTTCGCATTATCAAAATTGATGTCGATAAAAATCCCTCACTGGCCGAGTCATATCAAATCCGTGGGGTGCCAACACTCATACTATTCCAACAAGGCCAAATCAAATGGCGACAATCAGGCGTGGTGCCAACGGAACAATTAAAGAAAGTGATTCAGGGGTTTGTTTGAGGGATGGACTGTAACGGTCACTCCAAAAATAAATTCTCAAACATGCCTCCAACATAGATTTACTTTTTGAAAAGCAGATCGTCATCGGTAAATAATCGCTTGGCTTCAGATAAAATGACTGAGTCGATTACTCTTCCCAATGTCTTCAAATTTCGCTTGCCCACTTTGAAATCAATTACATCCTTCGTGTCTCTTCGCAAGGCGTACACAATCCAATAAAGCCGCTGTTTGTTACCGATGTACGTACGCACCTCGTCTACTTCATATTCTTTGCCTTGTAGAATTGGAAAGGGCCGTTGGATTTTACTTGCAATCTGCTTCAATCGTTTAATAACCGTTGTTCTCGATATTTTCAGAATGCGGGCGATGCTTCTGATTCCACAGCTTTCCTTGCATAAGGTAACAATGTATTGATCCGTTTCTTGGTTACACGCCTTATATAAATAGCCATTTTGCCAATAGCGCTTGCACCTTTTGCAAAAATAACGCTGTATACCTGTCTTACCTTTTCCATTCTTGACACTCTCATTCCCGCATCTCTTACATTCCATATCAGCATTTCTGTAACACCAATGCCAATATCAGCACATTACGTTATTTATAAACCTCTTAAAGCAAAAAAGGATGGGTATTATTCCATCCTTTTTGGTCAGCTTTTCTTGTCATCGAATTCCTACGCATTGACTTTCAATACTTTACTTACCAATCAGCATTTCTGGTGCATTACCCCCCTAGATGCCTCTTTGAGTTTTGGCCAATAATCAGCCATGAAACTCTTACCGAATCTTGAATTAATATCTTGCCATGGCTCACTTTGTTTCTGAACCTAATTTCGGGGAGCCGGTATATTAATAACTCTCAATTTTATTAATTTCCATTCTTCGTCAACTTTATTCAGCATTGCTTTTATTCTAACATATTTAACAGCAGAATCTTTTTTTGCCATTACGCTAGTTGTATGAAAAATCAAAATAGCTTTTTCTCCTTCTATTTTAAGTTTATCAAAACGTATTAACAACTTATATGTCCCATTGCCAACCGATCCATTAGTAATAAAAACCGTACCTTCTTTTCTAGCTATAAACGTTTTCGTTGATAGCATTTGCTCGTTCGCCCAACTAGCCGCAAGCTCATTTAAGATATTAGGATACTGGCCTCTGAAAATTGAGTCGGGAAGTATAAAGGCATATACCCCATCACGAAGTCTATGCGGCCATTGCCCAGTTCCTTGATATTCAAAAAAAATAACTTCACGCACTTTTTTTTCATAAAAGACCTTTTCAATAACTTTTTTTGCTGCGTCTTGCGCGCATAGTGGGCTTAAAGTAAAAGCAAGTGAAAAGAAAAGGTATAACTGCCTCATTGTGATCAAAATATTACTGGGACTTTTTGAAAATATAATGTTAAATAAAATGATCCATCAAATGGGATTGTCATGGGTGTTGGAATACCCGTCTGACTAGGTCCTGACCGAATAGTTCCAGGGTTTCCCCAAATGGGTTCTAGTGTCCATTCTTTCGGGTCAATAAGATTTTGGGTTATCGTGCCTGTTATCCCAGGTCCTTCTAAAGTAAAGTATAATGGTCTCATCTGATATTTCTTGTCTTCACGACTTAAAACCGCACCTTGTTGATCCCATACACGACTTATGATTTTGTCTACTGTTGGGTTAGGCATCCCCTGCAATACCCCAAAGTGTCTATTAAAATCTGTTGAAAAATAATAATTTATTTCCTTGTAATCTTCTGGATCACCTTGCGTCTGCTCATCATTCATCACATACGTATAATAATACTCTTCCTCACTTTCAATTTTGTAATATGTATACCCACGACCACCACTATCATTTTCGCAGGAAGCACAATAGTAAGTAACACGATAATAAGTAGTTTCCTTCTTCAATTGCCATTTGCCATAACTCTCTGCGCCATAGAGCTGTGATGCCATCGCCTCCGGACTCAAATCTCCTGTAGCACCACCATGGCTCCATGCCTGATCTCTACCCAT
>JABFSO010000284.1 GCA_013140555.1 Cyclobacteriaceae bacterium
ATATTTGACAAAATCGATGTGCGCTACCGTCCGTTTAGTAATCTCAGCCGCAGAACGGTTGGTTTTGTCAATGAAGATGGCAAAGGTGCCGGACTAGAATATAGTTTCAACACCTCATTAGGAGGTCAGGATGGCGAAGCGCTTTTCCAAAAAATAGCCGGAGGATCATGGATGCCAGTATTTGATGGAAAGAATATAAAAGCCATTGATGGATTGGATATTCAAACTACGCTTGATATCAACTTACAAGATGTAGCAGAGACTTCGCTCTACAATGCCATGAAAGCACACAATGCCGATGAAGGCACCGTGGTAGTGATGGAAGTAAAGACAGGTCACATCAAAGCAATTTCAAATTTGTCTGCCGATGGAAATGGTGGATTTCAGGAAGAGTTCAATCACGCAGTAGGCGGATCGTTTGAGCCTGGATCTACATTCAAGTTAATTACCATGATGGCATTGTTGGAAGATACCAACATTGAATTGACCGATACGATCAATACACATCAAGGCGAATACATGTTCTACAAACGCAAAGTGACCGATCACGAAGAAGGCGGCTATGGGCGAGTTACTATTAAGCGCTCATTCGAAGTTTCTTCCAACATCGCGATGGCGAAGTTGATCGATAAGCATTTTGGTACGAAACCATCTAAGTTTTTAGATTATGTAGATAAACTGAATTTATCGAAACCATTGGGTTTGCAAATCACCGGTGAATCATATCCTAAAATCACACGACCCAAAGACAAAAACTGGAGTGGTATTTCTTTGCCTTGGATGGCGTATGGCTATGGCTTTGAAATTTCCCCCCTGCATACTTTGGCGGTTTACAATGCCATTGCGAATGATGGTAAAATGATTAAGCCCATTTTCGTTACCTCGATTCAACAGGCAGATAATGTAAAGCAAGAATTTGAAACCGAGACGTTGAATTCAAAAATTTGCTCCGGCAAAACATTGAATCAATTAAAGCTATTGTTGGAAAGTGTAGTTGAAAATGGAACTGCCAAAAATTTGAAGAACTCGTACTATCGCATTGCTGGCAAAACTGGAACAGCTCAGATTTTAAAAGATGGTCGTTACGAAAAGCGATACATCACTTCTTTCGTAGGTTACTTCCCGGCACACGCTCCAAAATATTCAGCCATTGTGTTGATCAAAAATCCACGTGGTATTTATCAATATGGTAACAGCGTAGCGGGTCCGGTGTTCAAGGACATCGCAGATAATATTTATTCACGTGATATCAATTTGCATTCGGCTATGGAAAAGGCGAAGACGCAAGAGCCTGGCGTATTTCCTACGATGCGTGCCGGAAAGCAGGAGGAACTCACCATGTTGGCGAATGAGTTGGGCGTTTCTAATCACGCCACCACAGAAGAAGAATGGGTGAAGACCAATAAAAATGGGAATGCCATTGTTTGGAAGAAAAATCCAATAGTAAAAGATCAAGTTCCGGATGTAACCGGCATGACTTTCCGTGATGCGATTTTCGTTTTGGAGAAAAATGGCTTACGTGTGTCATACGAAGGAAAAGGACGCGTGGCAGCACAATCACTTTCACCGGGCACTCGAATAAGCAAGGGCGCAAAAATATATTTGAGACTAAGTTAATGGCGTTACTAAAAGACATATTGTATCGAGTTCACATCACGGCTGCTTCCGGCAGTACCGATGTGGAGGTGACGTCTATTTGCTTTGACTCACGAAAAGTAAAAGCAGGAAGTTTATTCGTTGCGATCAAAGGCACACAGTCCGATGGCCATGTTTTCATTGACAAGGCAGTGAGTACCGGTGCCATCGCTATTGTTTGCGAAACACTTCCTGATACTATTTCAGATAAGGCGACTTTCATCACGGTCAAAGACAGCGCGAAGGCATTGGGTATCATCGCTTCTAACTTCTACGGAAACCCTTCTGCAAAACTAAAATTGGTGGGCGTGACAGGAACGAACGGTAAAACCACCGTGGCTACCTTATTGTTTAAACTATTTTCAACATTGGGTCATCGGTGCGGAATGTTATCCACAGTTGTGAATAAAATTGTTGATAACGATGTACCTTCTACACATACCACTCCTGATCCGATACAGATCAACGAATTACTTATAAAAATGCTGCAGGCCAACTGCACACATTGCTTCATGGAAGTGAGTTCGCACGCGGTGGCTCAAGGACGAATTGAAGGATTACATTTTGTGGGGGCGTTATTTACGAATATTACACATGATCACCTGGATTACCACCGTACATTCGAAAGTTACATCCGCGCTAAGAAAGGATTTTTTGACGGTTTGTCATCTGATGCTTTTGCTCTCGTAAATAGCGATGACAAGCGCGGCATGGTGATGTTGCAAAACACAAAGGCACAAAAGAAAACGCTCGCACTGAAGAAGATGGCGGACTTCAAAGCGAAGATCATCACCAATTCCATGGAGGGATTAGAACTAGAGATTGGTGAACGCAATGTGTGGTTTAAGTTGATCGGAGATTTCAATGCCTATAATCTGTTGACAGTTTATGGCGCAGCTTGTTTGATGGGTGAAGATCCTGAAATGGTGTTGATGAAATTATCAGCACTCACCAGTGCGCCCGGACGATTTGAGTTAGTGATGCCGGGATCAAAGTTCACGGCCATTGTTGACTACGCACATACCCCCGATGCATTGAAGAATGTGTTGGAGACAATTGAACATTTTCGTACAGGGCAAGAACAAGTTATTGCTGTGATTGGCTGTGGAGGTGATCGGGATAAAACGAAGCGCCCGCTGATGGCAGCAGTAGCGTGTAAATATTCCAATAAAGTAATTTTTACTTCAGATAATCCGCGCAGTGAAGATCCGATAGAGATTATCAAGGAAATGCAAACCGGAGTTGGCCCAACGGATGCCAAGAAAACACTGGTAATGGTGGATCGAGAAGAAGCTATCAAAACTGCGTGTATGCTGGCGAAAGAAAAAGACATCATCATCGTAGCCGGTAAGGGCCACGAAAATTACCAAGAGATCAAAGGGGTAAAGCATCCTTTCGATGATAAAGAAGTATTGACACGAATGTTAAAAATGTTTGCGAATTAATGCTGTATTATTTATTCGACTATATCGAAAAAAACTTTGACTTCCCTGGAGCGGGATTGTTTCAATATATTTCCTTCCGTGCCGGTGTGGCTGCTATTCTTTCCTTGTTGATCACGATCACCTATGGAAAGAAACTGATCAACTTTTTGCGCAAGAAGCAAGTAGGCGAAGATATCCGCGACTTAGGTTTGGAAGGCCAGATGCAGAAGAAAGGCACTCCTACGATGGGAGGTATTATTATCATTGCCGCTATTTTGATTCCTACTTTGTTAATGGCGAAGTTGGATAACGTATATGTTATTTTGTTGGTCGCTACTACGATTTGGTTAGGCCTGATCGGATTTTTGGATGACTATATTAAAGTGTTCAAGAAGAATAAAGAAGGTTTAGCCGGACGCTTTAAAATTGTGGGACAAGTTTCCATCGGATTGATTGTTGGCCTTACACTTTATTTTAATGAGAATGTAGTCGTGCGCGAGAAGACCGCGCCATCGGTTGCTAGTGTGGAAGTAGCTCCCATTCCTGCGGATGTGAGATCAGAATACGATGTGAAGTCTACCAAGACTACGGTTCCATTTTTGAAGAATAACGAATTTGATTACAGCTCATTGATCTCATGGTGGAATCCGGATTACACATGGATCGTTTACACGTTGATGGTTATTTTCGTGATCACAGCCGTTTCGAATGGAGCGAACATCACCGATGGAATTGATGGATTGGCAGCAGGCACTTCGGCCATCATTGGACTAACGTTGGCGATCTTCGCTTACCTGTCCGGTCGTGTGGACTTTAGTACGTATCTGAATATTATGTACATCCCTAACCTGGGTGAGCTAGTAATTTTCTGTACAGCGTTTGTTGGAGCGTGCCTTGGTTTTTTGTGGTACAACTCGTATCCGGCACAAGTGTTCATGGGCGACACGGGTAGTCTTTCGTTGGGTGGAATCATAGCAGTGTTGGCGCTGGCTGTGCGTAAGGAATTGATGATACCTGTCCTCTGCGGAATCTTCTTCATCGAGTTGGTGTCGGTGATGATGCAGGTGTCATATTTCAAGTACACGAAAAAGAAATACGGAGAAGGGCGAAGAATTTTGTTGATGTCGCCATTGCATCATCATTACCAAAAGAAACAAATACACGAGTCGAAGATTGTAACCCGTTTTTGGATTGTAGGAATTTTATTAGCGATTGTGAGTTTGGCCACATTGAAGTTACGATGATTTGAAAATGAATCAATTTGAAAATTTGAAGATTCGGAAATTTGAAAATGATGAAATACAAGTAGTAAAAGAATAAATGAGTAAACGCGTAGTCATATTAGGAGCAGGAGAGAGCGGAACAGGCGCAGCTATTTTGGCGAAAGCTAAAGGCTTCGATGTGTTCGTGTCTGACTACGGAGCGATTAAAGAGCAGTACAAAGCGGAATTGCAACAGCATCAGATCCCATTCGAAGAGAATGGTCATACGTATGAAGCGATATTAAATGCATCGTTAATTATTAAAAGTCCGGGCATTGCAGAGAAAGTTGAGATTATAAAGAAGGCACGCGCAGTAGGAATTGAGATTATCGATGAACTTGAATTTGCGTATCGATACATTCGAGGAAAAGTGATTGCCATTACCGGTACCAACGGAAAGACAACAACGACACTCCTTACGTATCATTTGCTTCAGTCAGCCGGATGGAAAGTATCATTGGCAGGAAATGTGGGAGAGAGCCTTGCTCGAAAGGTTGCAACCGAGAAGCATGATTGGTATGTAGTAGAGATCAGCAGTTTTCAATTGGATGGAACAAAAACATTCCGTCCCGCGATCGGCATTTTGCTCAACATTACACCCGATCATTTGGATCGCTACGAGTATCAGATGCAGAACTACATCAACTCGAAGTTTCAGTTGGTTCAATCGATGCAGTCGGCAGATCATTTTATTTATTATGCCGATGATGCTATAGTTTCAATTGAAGTTAAACAGAAGTCGATTGTGCCAAACCAAGTGAAGGTGTCGCTGCAAAAGAAGACCGATGCTTATTACGATGGTGCGAAAATGAATTTGTCAGTCAACGGTGTTTCGTTTGGTATAAGCCAATCCGAAACTACCTTGAAAGGTCCTCATAATCTGATCAACACGTTGTCGGCTGTTTCGGCTGCGTTACTGGCCGGTGTTTCTGAGCAAGCAATTCGTCAGGGGTTGAAAACATTTGTAAATGCTCCTCATCGGTTAGAGTCGGTGGCAGTTATTAATGGTGTGGAGTTTGTAAATGATTCAAAAGCCACCAATGTGGATTCGGTGGTATATGGCTTGGGCAGTTATAAGGGACCACTCATTTGGATTGCCGGAGGTATCGATAAAGGAAATGACTACACACTGATTGAAGATCAGGTAAAACAAAAAGTACGGGTGTTGATTTGCCTAGGCAAAGACAACGAAAAGTTGAAGAAGGCCTTTGGCGGAAAAGTGAAAGAGATTTATGAAACACAAAGCGTGAAGGAGTTAGCACAACTCGCATTACGTGTTTCACAAAAGGGCGATGTGGTTTTGTTGTCACCGGCCTGCGCGAGTTTTGATCTTTTTAAAAATTATGAGGATCGCGGAGCGCAGTTTAGAAATGCTGTATTGGAGTTAAAAGCGTCAGTTGAAACTGATCAATAAGATATGAAGTTGAGTTCAATAAAAGAATGGGCTGATAAAAACCTGCAAGGCGACAGAGTGATCTGGGCTGTGGTGTTTGCTCTTTCTTTGATCAGCATTTTGGTGGTGTATAGTTCCATTGGAACGCTGGCGTACAAACGTACAGCCAGCACTGAATCGTTTTTGATGAAACACACCTTCATGGTGTTTTTGGGATTGGCTTCCATGTGGATCGCTCATAAGATCGACTATCGTTATTATTCAAAAATTTCCCGACTCGCTTTGTGGGTGAGCGTTCCTTTGTTGATTTATACATTCAAGTTTGGTACGAGCCTAAACGAAGCGTCTCGTTGGATCACCTTGCCAATCATTAATACTTCGTTTCAACCTTCTGATTTTGCCAGCTTGGCATTGATCATCAATCTAGCCGCCATGCTTTCGAAGAAGCAACAAAACATTGACGACATTAAAGAAGCATTAATTCCAATGTTGATCTGGTGCGGTGCGATTTGTGGATTGATTGCCTTAACGAATTTTTCAACAGCGATTCTGCTTTTCGCTACGTGCATGTTGATCATGTTCATCGGTCGCGTGCCGGTACGTTACTTAGCCATGTTGATCCTGATTGGCATGTTATCAGGAACAGCCGGACTATATTTCGGTCAACGCTTCGACACTGCGATCAGTCGCGTAAAAGATTTTTATGCGTATGTGATGCACCAAAAGGAATTGCCTTTTCAAGCAAAGCATGGTCGCATTGCGATTGCAACCGGTGGATTGTTTGGCAAAGGTCCGGGTAACAGCGAACAGCGAAATATTTTACCACACCCATATTCTGATTTTGTGTACGCGATTGTGATTGAAGAATATGGCGTGATTGGAGGAGTATTCGTGCTCGTACTTTATTTGATTTTACTGCATCGAGGGATGAAAGCAGCCTACAACAGCGAGCGCGCTTTCGGAGGACTACTCTCGGCAGGACTGAGTTTTGATTTGGTTTGTCAGGCGATGGTGAACATGGGCGTAGTGGTTGGCCTTGGTCCCATCACTGGACAGCCATTACCATTGATTAGTATGGGAGGAACCGCGATGGTATTCACCGGCTTGTCGGTAGGCATTATTTTAAGTGTAAGTCGCGGAGAGCAGGAAGAGAATTGGGGACAGGGAGCGAGTGAGAAATTAGAAACAGACGAAGCGAAGGAGAAAGAGGTGGAAGTGAAAGCAGCATAACAATTTGAAAATGGATCAATTTGAAAATTTGAAAATGAGATGATTCGATAATTCGATGATTCGGTAATTCGATGATTCGATGATTCGATGATTTGAAAATGACTCGATTTGAAAAATTGAAATTGAAATAAAGAAAACAAAAGGAAAGTTGAAAGCAGAGAAACCATATCGTATCATCATTAGCGGAGGCGGCACCGGAGGACATATCTTCCCGGCACTGGCAATTGCTAATGAATTCAAGAGACGC
>JABFSO010000368.1 GCA_013140555.1 Cyclobacteriaceae bacterium
GGCATGGCTAATAGAATTGGGTTGACGCCTAAACTGGTGGCAATACCAAAAACGACAGGAATAAAAATCTGAACTAAAGCCACATTGCTCATCAGCTCGGTTATGAAAACTGAAGCTGTAATCAATCCGAAAATCAACCACTGCGTGGACGAACTTTGTTCGGCAATCTTCGCTCCTACCAATTGAATGATGCCTGCATTGGAAAGGCCTTGTGCTAAACACAATCCTCCTCCAAACAAAAACAAAATTCCCCAGGCCATTTTTTCGGTATCTCGCCATTCCAGCAGAAACTCAATCTTCTTCCAATTCACCGGCACGATAAGCATAAGTAAACCGCCCGACATAGCTACGTTGGTGTCATTCAACATTTCTTTTCCCAACAAAAGATTGATCGGTTGCTGAAATGTCCACGACAAACACGTTAACAAGAAAATGACCATGACAAATTTCTCTTCTCTTCGCAGCCCGCCTAGTTCTCGTAATTTATTTTTAATCAGGTCGTCCGAGCCGGCTACCTTACCAATCCCATTCACAAATAAAATTTTCGTGATGATGATATATGTTGCGATGAGCAGCAAAACCATCAGCGGAAAGCCCACCAGCATCCATTTTCCAAAGTCAAGTTTCTGATGATAAAATTGATCGAGCAGTCCGGCAAAGACTACATTGGGCGGTGTACCAATAATGGTGGCAATGCCTCCGATGCTGGAGGTATATCCTACCGTCAGCAAGAGTCCTATTGCAAAATTCCGTTCGCCTTTGGGCAGTTCATCATTTCGCTGTTGCGGATTGCTCTTCAACAGATTGATGACAGAGAGTGCGATCGGCAACATCATCATGGCGGTAGCGGTGTTGCTGATCCACATGCTAATGAATGCCGAAGCCATCATAAAACCTAAGATAATTCCATTGCCGGAAGTGCCAGTGATCTTAACAAGGTTGAGTGCAATGCGCTCGTGCAGTCGATGCTTCTCTAATGCTAAAGCAATCAAAAAACCGCCCATGAACAAAAAAACGATGGGGTTGGCGTAAGGTGCTGCAGCTTCACTCATTTTCATCACGCCCATAAAAGGGAACAAAACCAATGGCAAAAATGCGGTAACCGCAATCGGCACGGCTTCGGTTATCCACCACACGATGATCCACACAGCCAGTGCAATTACTTTGTTGGCATTGGGTGAAATAAAATTCTCGTCAATCAAAAAAAGTAGAATAAAGAAAAGGGTTGGACCTAATAGAAACCCAATCTTTTTAGCAGTAAAATTCTCTTGTTCCATTCGTAGTAGGTAAAAAAAAGAGCGAAGGGTTTTCCTCCGCTCTTCATAGTTTCTATTTTAAAATCACGATTGCGTGGCACCGCCTTCTCCGGGTGCTTTGGGGTTAGCCGGCTTCACTACAATCGTGCGACCATCTAACTCCGTTTCGTTCAGTGCCGCAATGGCTTTGTTTGCTTCTTCATCATTCGCCATCTCTACAAATCCAAAACCTTTGGAGCGGCCAGTGTCTCGATCTTTCACAATTTTAGCAGATGTTACCTGACCAAATTGCGCAAAAGCTGCTTCTAAGTCTTCGCGCCTTGTTTTAAAATTTAAACGGGCTACAAAAATGTTCATAGTACAGAAATATGAGTTAATAATTGATTCCGAAGATGAGTCAAGTGCTTCTGTCACATCTTCTGATAACAAAATAGTAAATTATTCGCAATAAATTCAAGTGGATTTTAGCAGCGGTTAATTGGAGTGGCGAGGCTTAACTAGCCCGCCATCAACTCGCGGGCATTTTCTATTGCCAGTGCAGATGGCTTCGATCCGGCAATCATTTTGGCAATTTCATCTACACGCTCCGATGTTGTCAAAGACCGAATCATGCTGACTGTTTTCTTCGAGCTATCATCTTTGTAAACGAAGTAATGTGTATCGCCTTTCGCAGCTATTTGTGGCAGATGTGTAATGGTAATCAACTGATGGCGTTGTGCCATTTCTCTCATCATCTTCCCCAACTGAATGGCGATCTCACCCGAAATACCACTGTCGATTTCATCCAGAATTAAAGTGGGCAGGGCGGTCTTTTCGGCCATCACATATTTTATGCTAAACATCAATCGCGAAAATTCTCCACCAGATGCTACTTGTGCCAGTGGTCTGGGTTCAACTCCTTTGTTCGCAGTAAACAACAATTCAATGGCATCACCTCCATTGGCTGTTGGTGAAACACTCTGATGTTCCATCTTCAAAACTGCGTTGGGAATACCCAAATCTTTCAGCAACTCCACAATCTGTTTGCAAAGTGGGTTGAAAACTTTCTGTCGTATTTTGCTTAGCTCTTCGGCTTTGGATTTTAATTCAGTCTGTGCTTTTTCAAAAGAGGCTTTCGCTGCATGCAATGCTTCATCCAGATTACTGGTCTTATCAAACTTTACCTGCAACGATTCTTGCAATGCCAACAATTCTTTCAACTCCTTTACCCGATGTTTTTGCATCAACTGATAGATGGTACTCAACCGGTCTTTCACTTCTTCAATGCGTTCGGCATCAAATTCTATTCCCGATTCTTCACGTTCGGCTTCATCAGCAATGTCATCCAATTCAATACGTACGCTCTCGATTCGCTCCAATAATTTTTGATAGTCTGCTGAATACGAAGCAATATTGTTGAGTTGGTTACGCACAGTTGTCAAGACGGAGTTCACAGCCAATTCCGATTGACTTAATTGCTGAACAACGGCTATTAGTTGTGTCTTGATCTCCTCGGCATGCTCCATTACTTTCAGCTCGACTTCCAGTCGCTCTTGTTCGCCTTCTTCCAATCGGGCTTTCACTAATTCATCCAACTGAAATTTTACATAATCCGATTCCTGACGCAACTCGTCCGATTCTTTCACTAAACTTTCATAGGCAGATTTGGCTTGTGTAAATGTTTTCCACAGCTGACTATATGAATCCTTTATCTTCTGATTACCCGCAAAGGCATCTATTAATTCTAACTGAAATAAATTATTTCCCAGATCGAGGGTTTCGTGTTGCGAATGCACGTCCATCAGCTTGTTGCCAATTTTGCGCATAATTTCCAAGGTCACCGGAGTGTCATTCACAAACGCACGACTCTTTCCACCAGGGATAATCTCTCTGCGAATATATGTTTGATCCTGATAGTCGAGATCGTTGTTTTCGAAAAGCGATTTCAGGCGATAAGCGGAAACATCAAAAACTCCTTCCACAACGCACTTTTCATTTTCATCCCACAACACTTTGGCGTCTGCTCGGTTTCCCAACAACAGACCCACCGCTCCCAGCATAATAGACTTACCAGCGCCTGTTTCGCCTGTAATCACATTCAACTGCGAAGATGGCTTGATCTCGAGTTGACGAATTAAGGCGTAATTTTTTATGGACAGTTGCAGTAACATAGTGCGAAGAAAACAAAAATACTAAGGGCAAGGGTAAAATCCTTGGCACCATCAATAACAAAAATTTCAAATCAATTGATTACTTGGATATGATACTTTGGTAGATCGTCCGCTTGGGGTCAATGGCGGAAAGAATGTCGTAAGCTTCCCTGCGGCTATTGAGATTGCCTTCCGAAAGTATTTTCGTCAGTTCAGTGGATTTTGTATCAAAAAATGAGATCAGCAATATCGAACTTGGATAGATCGACCAAACCCGCTTCATGTTGCGAAGCACCTCTACAATCTTATCACGACTTTGATCGGGTGTTTTTTCAAATGTATCCAATGCCAGTCGGTGGTACGTGTAGATGTTCTTCCTCAGATCGGCCATTTGAGGGTTATTCATATTTTCTACCAACGAATAACGACTCCGTGTGCTGCTGAGTGGGTTCCAGCCCGGCTTGTTAGATGCCTGCGCATTATTGGCAACAATCAATGCCTTTTGCACAAATGGCGTTCCGCCCATCTCACTAAACGAGTCATAGTCCATTGCCAGAATGATGTAGGCATAAAAGGCCAGCATCGAAGTCAGGTTGTTGATGTATGTGTTGTCATTATATTCCATCGGCTGCGATTCCAGGTATTCAAACTCCCAATCGCGATCGGCAAAATTGAGCAACACGGTTTCATAGTTAGAATTGTAAACCGGGCGCGCCACGGTAATCTGGGCGTTGGCTGTGAATGACCCGATCGATGGCATTTTAGTAATGTTCAAAAAAATAGAACAGCTTATCTTCTCATGAACTTTATAGGTGTCGTTGGTCCATTTGCGTGTGCTGAGAAATGCCGAAAAGGCTCGTTCCATATCTTTGAAAACATTGCGATCAGAAGTTTGAATCTGATCGGCATTGATCACCACTTTACAATTGAGTTCTTGGGCAGTGGCTGAGAAACCAATCCATTGTGTCGATAAACATAGGAAGAATAAAAATGCACGCATGGTTATCTAATTAGGTAAGGCCTCCACAATGGCATCAACGATATCCTTAGCTACTTCTTTCTTCGATTTCAAATTAAAGTTTTTCTCTACACCACTTTTGTGAATAATAGCCACTTTGTTGGTGTCATGCCCGAATCCCGCACCTTGGTCATTGAGTGAATTGAGTACAATCAGATCGAAATTTTTGGAAGCGATCTTCTTGAGTGCATTGGCTTTTTCATTTTCTGTTTCCAACGCAAAGCCAACCATCAGTTGGTGTGCTTTCTTTAGCTTACCTAGCTCCGCAGCGATGTCATGCGTCTTAGTAAGTTCAATAACCAGATTATCGTTTGTCTTTTTTATTTTTTGATCGGCCGTGTGTATGGGTCTGTAGTCAGCAACAGCTGCCGCCAATACCGCAATATCCATTTGGGCAAAGCAGGATGTACAAGCTTCATACATTTGTTGTGCCGATGTAACGCGCGTTACCTTAACACCTTGTGTAGTTGGTGACAAATGGGTAGGGCCAACCACTAATTCTACCTCTGCTCCTTCCTTGGCCAGTTGCTCGGCTATCGCAAAACCCATTTTGCCACTGGAGTTATTGCCAATAAAACGCACCGGGTCAATTGCTTCGTGCGTAGGGCCGGCCGTAACCAGCACCTTTTTTCCTTTCAGTTTTTGTGAAGTGGAAAAATGATTTTCCAAAAATGAAATGATTTCTTCCGGTTCCGCCATTCTTCCTTTTCCTTCCAGTCCGCTGGCTAGCTCACCAAAGGTGGGATTGATTTGGTGGTTGCCCCAACTCTCCAATTTTTGAATATTCTCTTTTGTAGAAGGATGCTGCAACATATCCAGATCCATAGCAGGAGCGAAAAACACCGGGCAGCGGGCCGATAAGTAAACAGCCAATAGAAGATTGTCGCATTGCCCATGTGCCATTTTTGCAAGTGTGTTGGCACTGGCTGGTGCTATAACGAGGGCATCGGCCCAAAGCCCAAGGTCTACATGGTTATTCCACAATCCTTGTTCTCCATTGGTAAATTCGGATAGAACAGGGTTTTTAGATAAAGTGGAAAGCGTAAGTGGTGTGATAAAATCTTTTGCTGCCGGGGTCATTATTACTTTTACCTCAGCACCTGACTTTACTAGCAATCGAACAATCATTGCCGATTTATAAGCGGCAATGCTACCGCTTACCCCGACAATGATTTTCTTGCCTGCAAGCATACAGATTACTCAGCTTTGGCAGCCTCAGCACCAGCTTCGCGCATGCGGTAGCGAAGTTTGCCTTCCAAAAATTCTTCGGTAGCTGTAGTTGTAGACTTAGGCATACGCTCGTAGAATTTGGAGATTTCGATTTGCTCGCGGTTTTCAAACACTTCTTCGAGGTTATCTACCGTAGTAGCGAAGTCAGCCAATTTATTGTTGAGCTCCTCTTTCAGGTTGATCGAAATCTGGCGTGCACGCTTCGAAATGATCACTACCGACTCGTACAAGTTTCCTGTAGGAGAATAGATCTTATCTACATCGCGTGTGATGATAGAAGGTTGATTTGCCATGTTTATGATTTTTTAGTTTTTAATTTATTTAATTCGCTGAGGCTATATGAATAATATCGCTCGGCCTCTTTCAGGTATTCACTCTTTGGGTAGTTGTCTACCAGTTCTTTGTAATACTCAACTGCGGCAGTATAACGCTCCAGTTGCTTGGAGATAATACTTTGCTGAGCCAATTTATATTGAGCCTGTACCTTTAAATAGGTTAATTCTTCCATGTATTGCGAATCAGGAAAACTCTTCTGAAAGTTTTCAAATGAAACCACCGCTGCCTGATAATATTTCAATTTCAAGTATTGCTTGGCACCTTCAAAACCTTTCTTCTCCAATTTCTTCTGCGATGCTGCAATGACTTCGTTGGCGCGGTCGGCAAATTTGCTAGTAGGATATTGGTTTACGTACGTCTGCATGGCATTCATTGCTTCGATGCTGCTTCTCTGATCTAGGTTTTCAGGAGGTGCTGCCACATACAAAGAATAAGCATACATAAAGTAAGCCTCTTCAGCCAATGAGCTTCTTCCGTAATTCTCAAAGAATGTCTTGAATTGGTTAGATGCCAACAGGTATGTCTTTTCGTAATACTGACAATAGGCGAGGTAAAACTCCACCTTCTCGCCTTCGGGCAATCCCCGAACAATCGGAAGAATTTGTTCAAAAAGAATGGCTGTACGGTAGTAATCCTTCTTGGCATAATAATCCAGCCCGGCCTGATACTTCTCGCGCCAGTCTTCGCTTCTTTCCAAGCGCCTGAAACGGCTGCAAGAAGTGCTAAAAATGACTAAAACGAGCATTGCTACGATTGCGTAGCGCTGTGTAATAGCAAATGGAATTCTTAATCTGTTGAAAATCACGGTTTACCGTTAAAAATAGCCTGCAAATATAAGACACCTACCCAAATTTTCAATTTTCGGGGTTACTCAACTGAGATGAATTAAAACGGCAAAAAGTGCTAAACTATTTTCGAACGATAAGCTTTCTGGTAAGAATGCCATTATTGTCGAGGTAGAGCGTGTAAAAATAGACGCCCGGCAGCAGGTCATCGACCTCTATTTTCACGCGGGTTTCAGAGGTTGTCAATTCGTATTCACCCATATTCTTACCTAAAATATTGTGGATCATAATTTTAGCTTTCACTGATTCACTGTGCAGTTTATAATCGATAAATGCTTGAACCTGAATTGGATTGGGATATACGTCATACATCGTAATCTCTTTCGACTGGAAGGCATAAGTTCGTGTAGGACGCTCTTCAACTACAAC
>JABFSO010000321.1 GCA_013140555.1 Cyclobacteriaceae bacterium
ATATTATACCTATGAAGATCCGAACTATTCCATCACCAACATTCTACTTACCAAACAAGATTTAGGTAAGCTGACCGAAGTAGTGGAGATACTCCGGCAATTTAAGGGGTTTAGTCACTTTCAGGAACTGAGTGGCATGGTGCAACGACTGGAAAACAAAATCCACACAGCGAAAACGAATCAAGAGCCGATCATTGACTTTGAAAAGAATGATCATCTGAAAGGGCTTGAACATATTGAAACGCTTTATCAAACCATTCTGCAAAAGAATGCGGTAGCGCTTACGTACCAGAGTTTTCGGGCGAAGGAGGCTTCGACATTTGCATTTCATGCTTACTATTTAAAGGAATATCGCAATCGCTGGTTTGTGTTGGGCAATAAAGGTAAAAATGCACCTATTCTTACACTGGCACTCGATCGAATCATTTCCATCGAACCTTCATCCGTGAAGTACATTGAACGAAAAGGTTTTCATCCGGCTGACTATTTTAATCATGTAATTGGAGTGACCGTAGAACCCACTACCCTACCGGAAGATATCAAAATCTTTGCCGACCGTGACACAGCTCCTTACATTGCAACCAAACCGATTCATCACAGTCAGCAGATAGTTGATGAGCAGCCTCATGGGACGATCTTTTCTTTGCAAGTGCAACTCAACTTTGAATTGGAGCGTGAAATTCTTGGCTTTGGCGATCGCATTAAAGTAATAAGTCCCGAGCGACTGAAGCGAAGAATCAAAGAGAAATATGAACATGCGCTGGACTTGTATCAATATGAGTTTACCAATAGTTCCATTGCCAGCGAACTGAAGAAGTTTTATCATAAGGGATTTGCCATGCTTCGCTACGTGTACACACGCAAGGAACTGAATCAAATCAAAACTTCCATTGATCATTACTTTAAGAACAATCCTGATAAAGAGGCTTATTCCATCAGACGTTTACTCGTTGCGATCCCCGAACTAAAATCAGTGGTGCTGAATGCCAACTTAAATTCCATTTTAAAGAAGATCCATCCGGACATGCGTTTGTCGAAAGCCATTTTCTTTGACAAGACACCGGACAGCAATTGGTATGTCACTTGGCATCAGGATATCACGATCAATGTGGCGAACAAAAAAGAAACAGAAGGTTATTCCGGTTGGTCGAAGAAAGATGGATTCTTTAGTGTTTGTCCACCGGAAGATGTTTTGAAAAATACCGTTACCATTCGGGTGCATTTAGATGATGCTGATGAATATAATGGTGCGTTAAAAGTTATTCCTGGATCGCACAATAAAAAGTTAAGTGATGCTGAAATTCAGTTGATCACTCATAATAGTCTTGCATACGACTGTGTGATACGTGCCGGTGGCATTCACCTCATGCGGCCTCTCCTACTTCATGCTTCTGCGAAAGCGGTGAATCAAAAACACAGACGTGTTGTTCATTTAGAGTTTACTTCTGCGCAATTACCACAGGGTTTGGAGTGGGCGGAGTGAGTAGGCAGAAGTGTGGGTTGAGAGACGCTCTTGTTTGAAATTGACAAAATGGCAATTGACAGTTGACAACAGTCAGAGAATAAAGAACTAATTCCTCTTACAATCTCTCATGTAACAATACGCGGTCGCGGTTAGTTGATCAAAATCAATTGCTGCAGCGTTCAGTAAAATTTCTCTTTCGGTTGAATTTGTCAAGCGCAAGATCAGTGAAACCTGATCAGTTCCTTCATCGGGTTCTGTTTTCTTGTGAATGAAATCAATGACATGCCAGGGAACATATTCTTTTTTATTGATGAGAATTCCAAGTGGGCCGACACGAAAAATCTCTTTTTTGATTCTGGACCTGTAAATTATGTAGAGCCATACTGCGAATAATACAAAAGGTATCCAATCGATTCCAGGACGATTTCTACCATTATAGATTAGAAAAGCAATTATCAGAGGAAGTGCAACGATTTGAAATTGTAAGCCGTTCTTTTTATTGGACTCTAGTACAATCGTTTCTTTCTTTGAATCCACTGATACAGGAATAGGTTTACTTTTATCGATTAGAAAGTCAATGTAAGTTCCATAACCAAACAGTTTATTGGCATTCGCCTTTCGTTTCTGAATGTCGGTTTCAATCTCATCCATGTACTTTTTATTTCTCTCCTGCTTGGCTGCGCTATCCAACGTAAAATGAGGACAGCTTTTGTCGAAGTCTGCCTTCTTATCTGTTAACGAACAAATAAATCCCACGTCATTCGTAAACTTACGATTGGTGCAAACACTGCAAAATGATAGATGTTCGGTGCGTGTCATTCTTCCAACTAAAAATAACTGAGTTTAATCGCCATTATAATAAATGAAATTGGGATCAAATACATTTTACGGAATGACACAAAATCCTGGCGCGTATAAATGAATACCAATCTCAATATCAAAGCCAGCGAATCAAAAAACACAACTGTAAAGTCAGGCGTCCCTCCTATTCCTACTGCATATCCTCCTTTTATGAACAGCAGTTTGATCAGCCAATAAAATATTTCAACACAAAGAATGATAACACCTTTTTTACCTTTAAAGAGAAAACCAGCGGTGATTAAGATAATAGAAATTGCACTGTAAGCGAGATTATTGTAATCGATGAAAATGATGTTATCCGCTTACACCCCTTCGGTCGGTAAGTGAATGATGCTATAGCCTAAGCCTATTGGCTGCGAAACTGATACGCCCAAACAACCATAGCGCATGGAGTTGTCTAAGACAAACAGAAACCCAACAAAAGTCCAAAGGATTAAAAATATATAAATCACTTTTGGACTTGCTAATACAATGGCTGATTTACCTTTAAGAAATGTAAGCGCCCATGCCATCAGAAGGATGAAAGCAAACAAAATTAGTAAATCAGGAAAAATACGGCTCATTATTGTATGTAAAGATAAAACTTCATCTCATATCGAATTACGCTTTTCCAAAAACCAACTCCATTTCCAAGATAAACAAACCCAGAAATGCAGCTATAAGATTTTCTTCGCTGCATTCTATTTGGCCCTCTAATTCAAAATAGTTAGCCGCGACTTCCCTCTTGTCAAATGGTTTACCAACTGTGCAAAAATAATAGATGTTTTCTTCATCATCTTGCAATTGGCAGTGCATCTGCTTCGAACCAAAAAACCGTTCCCAAAAAGAATCATAGATACGCTTAAAGGTGAAATATTTGTTATTATAAACAAGCGAGTGATATAATGAACCCCACTTCGGGTTTAGAAACTCCCCAACTGTAAAACCATTCTCAACGATTAGGTATTTGCGGATTGTTAGAAAACCATTTACGGGCTTCATGATAAATGTACGCTCGTCTATCTGCCATTTAACATAATTATAGCTAAACGTAAATACGCACTTGGTAGAATTCTCGGCCAATATCGTGTATTCGGAGCGAAACTTATCACCAGAGGTAAAGCCGGTTGTTTTTCCTATTTTCTTAAAGGTGGCAATCATTTAGAATACATTGCATTTCTTCAAATCTTGTTTTGCTACTAACGATCTTTAAGATGTGCCACCACTTCGCTACAGTTCAATATACTTCACCGGCACATGGTCGGTAAGCCACACGCCATTGTCGGACAGGTAGAATGAAAATTGATCGTGATACATTTGGGCCGCTCTTATTTTTAATACCATAGGCTTGCCGTGGCGTTGCCCTACTTTCACAGCCGTTTCCACATCGCTACTCAAATGCACATGTTGCCTTTCGCGCTTTTCGAGTCCGGTGGCAAGAATAGAAGCCACGGAATTCTCGCCTGTGCCATGAAATAAAATGTCCGGGGGTTGCTTGCTACTATATCCCAACTCTACCACGACAGAGTGCCCCTGACTGGCGCGAATCATATCCCCTGCTTCGTTGAAGGCAAATCGTTTCTTTGAATTGGTTTGTACAATTGTATTTAATGTAGGGCGGTCGATGGCCATGCCGTGTTGCGCAGATTTTTCCAACAGCTCGCTGACGGCTACCCACCCTTGAGGGTCGAGGTGTATGCCGATGGTTTCCGGCTGGTGACGGAGTACGAGGCTTAGAAATTTGCTGATGTGTGTTAATTCCTTTTCGTTTGGCATGAGTTGATTCATTATGATGGTGCCCAATGGCTACGCATCCACAAAACAAAATTAATCAACCGACACCAGTAGTTGAACAGATCCACTATTTAGTTACGCGATGATGTTATTTTCTCCATCGATGAAGCTTTTTTCTCACAGCTTGGAGATATTTTCTCACCCGATGAAGATATTTTCTTCATCGTTGAAGATATTTTCTCACCCGTTGAAGATATTTTCTTCAACGTTGAAGATATTTTCTCACTCGTTGAAGATAATAACTCACTCAATGAAGATATTTTCTCACTCGATGGAGCTATTTGCTTCAAATTATTTGGATAAGTATCGAATTTTTATTATTCGAATTAGCTCGAAGAGATATTTTGAGCCAATGAGGCTAATCGTCCATTTTCTGCCTTGCTATTGATTGATCTGAGTAAATCTGGTGTAAGAACACAAGCCATCTTACTTCTCAAGTCTTGAGTTCGCCCCAAAACTAATAATATTTAGGGCTTTTTTGTCATAAAAAACGGCAAGATATTATGGAGATTTTACGACAGGAATATTTTTGGAGGTGTGGGAAAGAAGGGTGAGATTTGGAAAACAAACATTGAGGATAGTAATGAAATAGGGGTAAGTCTTGAGAAAATGAGTAAGTTTTACGGTAAAATATGCGCGTGTTAGCATGGTAGCCGTCATGCTTTTATCAACACTGTAGTTTTAGATCGCCAAATAAAATTAAACGTGAGAAAATTGAATTACATAAAAGTTTTGGAAATTGTTCTGTTCCTGCTTGTGGGGCAATCTGGACAATGTTGTATTAACGAATACAGAGCACTTTTAAGTGGTGAGCTAATATTTACGGATGGTGGCAACGTAGCACCAATCGGACGATTTAATGCTAATGACACACATTACCTACTGGAGAAATTACATGTAGCTGATAGCATCTACAGGCTGACAGGAAAATTAGAAGATTATTCTGACGTGGGTTCAATGCTTATTTACGTTGGACAATATTCAAAAGCAAAACAAATATTTTTAGAGATTGAGCAAAAAACACCTGGACTTTATCAAACCGCTGCCAACCTTGGGACAACCTATGAGTTGCTTGGGCAAAACGACTCTGCTCTTTATTGGATAAAACGAGCTGTTGAAATAAACCCAAATTCACACAAAGGTTCAGAGTGGATACACGTAAAAATAATTGAAGCCAAAATAAAGGCGAACGGTGACAAACAGTATTTGTGGAAACACAATATTCTTTCACTTGACTTTGGAGATGGCAAAATTCCAATAGACAAAAACAATATTGACTTAGATAATTTACGAGATCAACTTTACGACCAACTACACGAGAGAATGTCTTTTATCAAACCGAAGGACCCAATTGTAGCTCAATTGCTATTTGACTTAGGTAATGTTTGCGCTTTGACAATGGATGCTACAAGCGGATTACAGGTTTATCAATCGGCTAAAGAATATGGCTACACATCTGACCTGTTTGACAAAAGAGTATCTTACTTTGAGAAGTTGCAGTTAAAAGCAGACTTTATAAATAACACAGAGGGCTTGGCAAAAGACAATCCAATATTTGCCTTAATAATAGTAGGGGCAATTTTTATTGGAGGACTTGCAGTAATTATTTTTTTATTCAGACGATTCAACAAACGACATGACAAGAATGCCAAGAGCACTGTGAAACAGTGACGAAGTTTGAAAGCCTACCACTAAAGAATCACAAACGCTAGAAGGCATTTAATGACGACAAACATTTTGACAAAAAACAGACGACATATAACGATCGGAAATCAAATAATTGAAGGGCCAAGAGCAATCTTTCCCCCAGACAGCGGACACGACTGGATGGAAAAAGACATTTCAATTTATGCTCGCTATTTGGGTGACAATAGAATACATCATATTTCTTTATGGAGCGACTCGACAATGAATAAGGAAAATGATTTTTTAAAACCCATAATACGCTTTGCCCATTGGGAAAGACAAAATGACTTAGATAAATCAAGAGATAAAATTGAAATAACCTGGCCAGACATAAGAATATTTTTGGGTTACATTAAACCAGAGAAATTTGAAGAATTAAATTCCGAACTTATAAAACTTCAGCAGTTAATCCCAAAGATTCACTTCGCTTCTCTTGGCATTAGTTTAAAGAGAGATGTTGCGGAACTTCAGAGAAGTGATGTATCGGTGGAATATGAAATATGGATTCGTAACGGAACTCAATCTTTACGTTATTATTCTCCTCTTATAGAGAATAATGTTTTTTTAGAAAAAGCAATTGAATTAAAACAACTCCTTCTAGCAAGTATGGACGAAATTGATCTCACCGGATGGAAAGAACGATATGATTCACCATTGGACACATCTTCTTTTGACTGGGACTATAATAAAATAAATGCATTATAGTATAAGCAGTAATCAATGAAGAACATGAGAGTACTACTACTAATTTTTTCAATTCTCGTTTCTATTGATGCTCTTGGACAAGAAGGTATTTTATGGTTAACTAAGGAGTTTCAAGAAACGGATGACTCCACAACTGCTATGTATAGAAGAATAGTAGACTTCTATAACCAAGACAACACCATGCATGTAACAGACTTTTTGGTTACCGGTGAAAAGTATTTTGAAGGCTCTGTTGTATATGTAAATGCAGGGCTTCCGGTAAACAATTTTAAGTACTTCTATAAGAATGGAAACTTGAAAATTGACGGATATCAAACCGTTTTAAAACCCAGCGGATTTGAGAAGTTCACAACGAAGGAATATCATTCAAACGGACAACTAAGGTCTGAGTACGTGGGGGATAAAAGTAAACTCAGAATTATTCAATCATTTGATTCTTTGGGAAACAGTTTGTTAATAAATGGCGAGGGTCGAGCCATGATAGCGGATGAATACAATCAGATAATATGGAGCGGTAGATTAAAAGATTTTAAAATGGATTCCATATGGACAGCCATTGACATCAAGACCAAACAACCAATTCACACAGAATATTTCGCAAAAGGCACGTTTATAAAAGGTAGTACAATGATGAACGGGCAACTAATTAACTATAAAAAAGAGAGTGGCTATGTTAAACCGTCATTCATCAGAAAAATCGAAACAATTGCCAAGGCTGAAATATTAAGGCAAATACCAAAAAACAAAAGACAACCGGAATATAAAGTTGGGATTCTATTTAGAAATGGAAAACCTATCCAAATTATACATTTGCGAAAAAACCTGAATGAAGTGAAATTAAATTTTCACGATGTTCCATTGCCAGAATATACATTCATGGAAAGAGGGGTACCTATTAAGTCTTTGACTTTAGGCTTAAGAACGATTAAAGTTGATTGATTTGAATACCCCTAAAAGATGTTTGCTAATTGGCGGGATGACGAGTAAACCATAAGTGTTATCTTCGCTCAATGTTTTGTGGCAAGAACAAGACACGGCTTCGAAAGCGCGCTATTAAAAAGTACAAACTATGTGCGGAAAGCATATTAGATAAATTTATGTTTCATAATGACTGTCAATAAAAAAGATGCTATCAGGGAATCGTTTAATGAGGACTTCTGTGCTCTACTTGAGTATCATTTAACAAAGGCGTTTAACAAGTCTGACGACAAAAATTTAAGTGGATTCTGGTGTGATGGAATATTAATGCCGACCAATGACTTGCAACTGACGAAAAAGAACATAAACGACAAAAGAAAAATTGTAACAAAAGCATGGTTAGGTTATGATGGACAAGGTGAATATGAGATGACTATAAACTTTGGGCAACATTCACTTAGTCGATACGCAAAAGGTATTAGCCTCTCCGATTGCTTACCAAGCGAAGGCACTCTGGAATGGGTCTCGCTCGACATGAAATCAAAGACGATTGAATTACAATTGATGTGATTGCAAGAACGACCATGCGAATAAATTAGATTTTTGATGCTCAAAATGAGTAGTAAATTTCACGCTATCTTAAAGCCACTATGCGAAGAAGACATTATCATTTGTTGCCGATAGTTATCATCATATCCGTATGCTCTTTTGCATGTAAACAAGAAGCACAAGAACCTACAAAACCTATAATACCTACTAGTGGTGATGGGGCTTCGTATATCGAGTATCTAAAAGGGAACATGCCTTTGATTTTGACGGTGTCACACGGAGGAAGCGAGAAACCAGAGTGGATTAAAAATAGAGTTTGTCAGGATGCCGTGAATGTTCAAGATGAATTTACACTTGAGCTAGCCAAAGAAATTGTGGATGCCTTAGCAGAGAACGGAACGTATAAACCATTTGTAATTTTGAATAAATTGCACAGAAGTAAAGTAGATCTGAACAGAAACAGATTGGATGGTACGTGTGGTGATCCCCATTCTCAAAAGGCTTACGATGCCTTTCATGGATTTATACAAGAAGCAAAAACACGTATTGCCCAACAGTTTTCAAAAGGTATCTTAATTGATATTCATGGGCATGGTCATGAAGTTCAACGAATTGAGTTGGGGTATTTACTCTATGAGGAAGAACTCCGAGTAAATGATGATGCTCTTAATCAAGCACCGCTCCTCTCCTATAGTTCTATTCAGCATATAGCACAAAACAATTTAAAGAAGCTTACACATGCCGAATTAGTAAGAGGACCTTCTGCATTTGGAACCTTATTACAGAATCAGGGATTTAATTCCGTACCGTCAAAAGATATACCCTATCCACAAATTGATGAACCTTATTTTAGCGGGGGCTACATAACAGCTACTTATGGTTCCTATTCAGGAGGAACAATGGATGCCATCCAAATGGAATGTAATCGAGAGCAAGTGCGCGATTCAGTCGCCAGCAGAAAGGCTTTTGCAAAAGCATTTGTGGCATCCATTCTAGAGTATCTTCAAACTAATTATTTTGAAGAAATTCCACAGAGCAAAGACTGATCACCTCAACGTATTGAATGTGGCGTAGGAAACAGGCAAATACTTCACATCCAATTCAAACATTATTTAATAATTTTGGCAAATGATCTCTTGAAGAATAACACAGAGTACTTTACCGGAGACCATGCTTTAAAGCTAATTACAAAATGACACAAACTGACGAACATATAGTTAATTTAGACTTGCCTGCCAATGAAAGATGGGAGTTTCTAAACAATTATAAATCTGAGATAAATGAATTACTTCAATATTACCTAAATGATTTTGAAGGTGCAGGTTTTTTGTTTGAAAGTATCGGTCTATACAAAAAGGAAATTATCTCTTCTGAATACTTAGCAGAAATCGAATTCATTTCCTCTATTTCTAATTTTTCCTCTGATCAAGTTTTGATAGCAAACCTATACTATGATGTCTTAAAATTTTATTTCGGTTGCACCGCATTCGCTGTTGAAACTAATGGAAGCATTTTGCATTCAAGAAATTTAGACTGGTGGACTGACAACAATATTTTAAGTAAATTCTCAAAAATATTTCACTATCAAAAAAATGGAAAAACGATATATAAAACTGTAGGCTGGGTAGGATTTGTCGGGGCATTATCCGGAACGAAACCGGGCAGATTTTCGCTGACTCTAAATGCTGTTTTAAGCAAAGACAAACCAGAAATTGCAATACCCATTTCATTTTTTCTAAGGGACATTTTGAATACGGCTAACTCTTATGATGAAGCTAAAGAGAAATTAGAACAAACGCCTATAGCCAGCGATTGCCTTATATTGTTATCGGGCACACGACCAAATGAGATGGTGGTAATTGAGCGAACTCCCACTAGAAGTGCGACTAGAACAACTGATCAAAAATATATCATCGTTACGAACGACTATAAAAAACTAGAAAACAACACTCAAGGAGAAAGTGTGCTTCAATCAACGTCTTGTGGTCGATTTGACAGAACACAGGAATTGCTTGAAAATCAAACTCCGACAGATTTTGTAAAGTGCTTTGATATCCTTCAGGACAAAAATGTAATGATGGGAATCACAGTACAGCAAATGGTCTTTATTAATGAAACCGGAGAAATAAAGCTACTAAAAACTGGTGTTAATAACACCTACCCACAAGCCGGCCTGTAGCGTATTTGATTCTGAACAGAGTGCCTCGGGGCACTGCTGCAATTAATACTTATATTCCTCATGTCATATTCATTCATAAATTAACAAAATGATCAACTATGAATAACGCTTAGTTTCTTGCAGGAGACAATGCGTAGAGGTCAAAAGATTATGTAAACATAAAGCAATGTACTGGGGCAAATATTTTAACAATATAAAAAATGAGTTACCGCTAATTACTTTGGTTAGTAGCTTCTATTTAATCCATGTTATCGTTTACACAGCTGATGACTTTAAAGTAGGTAGTCCACCTTATCTAGTGGCAATGGGAATCATTTTTCATTCACTTGTGGCCCTCATTCTAATTGATGAAAAAAGAAGAATTAAAGTTCTGGGATTTAGAAGACAAATAGAAAAAGTAATCCCATTTGGACTTATGGTCACTTATGGTATGAGATATTATTTAGAGTCACCCGATAAATTAAATTCAGGATGGGTTGTTTTATTTCTTGTAACAGCCGTTCCTGTCATTGGGTATTTGTTTCTGGTTATTTACAAGATCCGGTGGTTCGTATTTTTACTTGACCAAAGGCGGATTTACAACCATGGTTATATTCTGCTCTATGCCCTTGTTTATCTATGGGTAAAATACAGCAATTAAGATGACGTATGAGGCAACGCTTAGAGGTTAAGGAAAGTAAAATTCAAATTCTGTATCAGAAGTAAAGTAAAAATAACCAATGGAAAAGCTTCGAAAAATTCATCCCGACTTTCTTTACCTGTTGGAAATGAAAGACCAAAAACTCATCGATCTGTTTAAAGACTTGAGAGAATATATCCTTGAAATTCACCCGGACAGTAATGAGATACTTTATCATACACACGCCTTAACAACGGTGTTTTCAATTTCTGATAAACTGGGGGATGCGTTTTGCATGCTGCCCATCTATACCAATCACCTCAACTTAGGTTTTAACAAAGGTACTTTGCTCAAAGATCCGCATCAACTATTAACCGGAACCGGAAATCTGATCCGGCATATTCCGGTAGAAAACCCTAAAGATTATCGCAACAAAAAGGTGAAAGACTTAATTAAATCAGCCGTTCAATTTGCTATTGATGAGATGGATAAAACAACATCAATCAAGAGAATGACGCTTTCGAAAATAAAAAAGTAAAGTCACCACAAAATCACACACAAAACTTTTAGGATACACTGAAATTAAATACCTTATCGCTGAATTACAATTCATTGCATACTTATTAAAAAAGATCATCAAATGACACCTAAAAATCTCTCAGAACTAACCAATCAGGAATTGCTGGACGAAGCAAAAAAGATGAAATCATTTTCAATTACCAATGCCTTGTTTATTGGATTCTTAGCAGGGATTATAATTTTCAGTGTCGCTAAAAACACGTGGGGTTTTCTGACTTTAATACCCATGTATTTCATTTACAAACTAGTCAACGATCCAAAAAATAAACGAGCTCAGGAATTAGAAAAGCTTTTGAAGGAGCGTCATTTAAAGTAAATGAAAATACACACCTTCCATTGCCTGAAAAGTGTCTGCTTCATGATCATGTGTGGATTTAATGATAAAAGTCCTTTTAAATGAAAGTTGTTGTCTATGTATTATTTCTGTTATCAGGCACAACTTTCGGTCAATCGCTGAAATTGACAGAAAGAGAAATTGAAAAATATGCAAAAGCGATTGACAAGCTGGTTGTTGAAAACAAAGTTGTAAGAGTTTCGCTTCCTAGTATGTCAGGCTGTGGGGGTGCTTTAGACGGATATTATTTGAATAAAAGTCTGGTGTTAGTACAAGCCGTATTTAGTGGTGAACTTGGATTCTTTTCGCAGCGCATATACGTGCAGCACGATCAATTTCTTAAACTTATTTACAGAGAACATTTTGCTGAATGGGAAAAGTATTACGAAAAATATCCTGCTGAAAAGTATGAATTGGATTCAGCTAAAATGACTTATACCGATACAGTATATTCAATTTCTCTGACCACTTCTACCCTCTTTCGCAAATCAGCTTCTCAAACAATCATTAGTAGGAAACCAAATCAAAAACTCATTGATAGAATGGTTAATTGTGGAAAATCGATGAAGTTGGAGCTGCAGGAAGTAATTGCACAAGTAGACAGTTTGAAATATATTAAAGAATTACCCTATAGCTGCGAGGATGCAATTTGCGGAGATCAATTATATTGGGAAGCAATCAAATTACGCGATAATGGAATTGAACTACTGATTGACAAACTGGATGATTCCACACTTACCAGTGCCAACGTAGTTCTATTCGGTGGTAACTATACAGTTGCCGATATTGCTTATAGTGCACTCACTGAAATCATCCACGACATTCCTACTTTTGAACTTCTGGGTGTTCCGTTTGATAAACCCGGTTGTGGTTATTGTGCCTATTGGAATCATGTAAGAAAATCAGATGCTAACAGACAAAAATTCAAAGAAGCGGTAAGAGCTTGGTATCACCAGAATAAACGTCAATTAGTTTGGGTAGAAAGCAACAACTTTGCAACCTGTGATTGCGGTGGAAAGCATCCAAATGGTGGGCATTATAAAATTAACAAAAGATAAAAGTGAAACTGCCACAGTTATTAAAAAGCGTAAGACTCTTATTATTGTTTATCGTGGTAACAGGTTGTTCGGTAGATCACATGACTTATGTCTACGATACGAAAGGAAACCCAATCGAGGGAGTCACAATCGTATTCAATGATGAAATTTACAAGACCGATTCATTGGGTTTTGTAAAACTGCATCAAACCAGATCGATATTTGGTGGTTCCATGCGTTTTAGAGACTTTAAAAAAGAAAATCACAAGTACTTGTTTAAAAGCCTTCGGAGTAACCAAAATAAGATTCGTATAATTTTAGAGGAAGAGTAGCAGTGTCCCTTGAAGGAAAATCGGTGGATAGGTAAAGTGCAAGAACTAAACTCTCATTAAGCTATCAAATAAGATGATTCCAATAGAAACAAAAGAGATTATCCACAGGAATTAAGCAAATGCATTGAATAAGGCCGTAGCTATATTGATAATCATACTTCAAATCGTTTGGACACTGATTCTTACCTCCGGTATTTTCATTTACTTTGGTGACTTTGCTTTTCTCGGAAGGCGTGGTCTTTTTGCAAATACATTTGAAATAGCAATTGCACTTTCCATTCTTACCATATTTACCTGTTTAATGGTTGGACTTCCCATCCGTATTTTTAAAAGAGCAAATCATTGGTGGTACACCCATTATTCAGTCGCAATAATCATTATAATCTGCGGGGTAACTTTTCTCTATTTGTCATCACTAGCAATTTTTAGCGAGAATATTAAGTATGATATTGATGGCGAAGCAGGAATAGAGCGACTTCCTAATACACAGCTTTCGATACCAGGTTGGTTGTTGATTACTTTCGGATTAGTTCATTTCTATCCACCAAGTCACATCATTGATCAAATGACACTGATTTTAAAGAAAACCTTTAAAGGCTAATTTATATTTTGTGATTTTAGTAACTTCACTTCTCTTCGGATTCTCCGCCTCGGGATTCTGAGGCACGAACAAAACTTCTTTTGGAACCAACTTTGATTTAAATGGATTTATTTTAATTTTTAACACATTGTACTAATCTGGATCAATTAATAGCAACCTGCCACAAAAATGGATCAGAAAATTAAAATAACATTTGAGTGCCATCAGGATTGGGAACAGATGAGAGCTTCCGGAAATGGACGCTTTTGTGAATTTTGTTCCAAGTCGGTACATGATTTTTCCAACAAATCGAAAATCGAAATAAGTAAAATAGGAAAGGAAGAATTGTGTGGAATGTTTTTGACCGAACAAGTAGACACCGATTTAAGACCCATCGAATTCCCCGGCTATTTGAGAACTTCCCTTCTGACCATAGGAACTGTAATAGGGCTTGAATTAAAGCAAGCAAATGGGCAACCATTGAACCATCCTCCAAAAATCGAAAATGTAGTTACAGATACAGCAAAGACAGACACCCTTAATCTATCCAAGCAAGAAAACAAAATTGATCATTCGAAGACCGGATCAGATGAGTGCGAAAAGGTAAAGAAGTCCGCCAAAACAAAATATTACTTTTCTAAGCGTTTTCCCTTTATTGTGAAGAGAAGGGTCAGATTAATGGGACGTTTTCGGGCATAGTGCGCATTGGCCAATTAATTTATGAAAGTTTCTACTCTCCTATTCATTTTTCTTGCATCCCTAAATTGTGCTTTGGCCAATGACATTGACAACTTACAGACAACGGACGATGTTCAAAAGTTTCTTGAAGAAAAAGTAAATCGCAAATGGAGGAAGGTTCAATTCTTCGAAGATATACTAACCGAAGAGTCGTCTACTTATGGAAAAGGAAAATTCATAAAGATTGATTTGGATAACAATGGGCTTACCGATCTCATCATAAATGCGAAATATCTCTTTGCTGTTACTGACAAAGGGAATGGAAAATATGAATCCCATTTTATAGACAGAGATAATTTTAAAGGCAGGAATTATACGCTCAAAAGCATTTTTTACGTGGATAAAACGCCCCTTTTAATCATAGAAAAATACAGCGCATTTAATTTAGAAGACCAAGTTAACCCTAAACCAGACACCCTGACATTGATATTTGGTGAATTCTATGAATACAATTCGACACCTGATCATTTCATTATTGATGAAATACGTTTTACCACTTCCTATTGCTTTGGAACCTGTCCGGTTTTTGAGCTCATTGTAAGTTCCGATGGAACGGCCAACTACCATGCGATCAAATACAATGATCAAAGCGGAAAGTTTCATACAGTCATTGATATGGTGAGTATCCATAAGTTGTTTGATTCAATCAACTACTTAAATTTGACATCGCTGAAAGATCAATACCATGTTAATTGGACAGACGATCAAACTGCGACACTTGAAATAAAATTTAATAACGGGCAGGTGAAAAAGATCTCCGACTACGGAATGATAGCCACCTTTGGTCTTCAACACGTATACGCCCAATTTTTTGAATTCCGGAAGAGCCAGAAATGGAACAGATAAAAAGTACCCCCTCTATGAATCTTTCGGAACGAGCTGTTAGCTATTTAAAAACACTAGAGCGGGACAAGCAGTTCATAGTCAGTGAAGAGGAAACTCGTGCGCATCTGATGAGCTATGGAATCTTATCATAGGAGTTTATTAAATTTCAAATGGATTATTCTGGCTATCAATTAACTATTCAAAATGATCCGGGTAATAGTTTTTCTTGTAAGCTATTCTCGACAAAACAAATTCAGAAAAACGAAAAGGTTGAATTGATAAAGGCAGGTGATCGGTTATTGGAATGTTGTGGTAATCATGCCACAGCGCAAATTACCTTTTTTCTTACCAACAAAGGTGAGCTATGCACCTTAGATGATGATGACTTACCCAATATATTACACAGTTCATTTGACAAATTCGTAGAAGCATATGCTTTACGAAATCACATTTCACACCTAGAACGAAATCCATATTATTTTGAGGTGGCAAAACCTTCTGATCTGAATTTATTTATGGACGAACGTTTTAAGGTATTAGAAGAATGTACAGATTCATATAACCGGTGGTGGACAGATGAACAACTATTTGCTGTAAAAGGTGTTTGGCTTGATCGTCCCGAATTCTACTTTCACGTTTATGGAAAAACACCGCGATTATGCAGTGATCTTATTAATGATCTGAAGATGCAGGGGATTCTGAAAAAGTAATGGTTCAACTTTGTATATTACGATTGACTAATGTTATTCTACAATTAACTAAAATATAAATAAACATATGAAGGCAAAATATAAAATAGTGACATTCCTACTACTGGTAGTCTGCTTTCCATCCTTAGCGCAAGAGGCAAAGCCCAAAGATTATTTTAATAAAGAGGTAAAAGAAGGGCAGCTTGCTACAACTCAGAAGTTTCTTCGGTCCATGGAAGCCGGTCAGGTAACGCAAGCACTGATATTAGTAGACGCGAGCCATGTAAAACAGAATCCACAAATACAAAAAGAACTGACCAGCGTTTCTGCATTGATTCAAAAAATCAAAAGCTATACAGAAGTATCTGAAGGCCTTATCGTGTATGAAGATAATCATAACGTCTATCGTTGCGTCTATTATGATGACAAAACAGAATATCAGCAAATCGACCTCCATTATCAGGAAGGCAATCCGGCATCAAAAATTGTAAAGCTGGCATTCAAAGATGAAAAGACTTTAAAAAAAGAAAAGGATGAGCGAGAACTAGATATGAACGAGCCACCTCCCCCACCTCCATTTGAATCAACTGCGAAAAAGGAACTCACGCTAAACAATGAAACCCGTCTCGTAAAACATAAAGTATTCAATGCGGTTGAAATATCACTTCCTGAAGTGACCAACCGATTGGCAGACAAAAATGGGCTCTCAGAAGGAATGGGGTTCGTGTATTTTGCTAGTACCAACGATGAAATAAACATCACAATTAGAAAAATGGAGCCGTTAAATCTGACTGAAGTCAAAGATATGATGGACGCTATGTCAGTATCGATGTATAACGGTAAAATTTTGAGAAGTGAAATACTGGTAAAAAATAAAATCAAGATTTTTGTGACTGACATTAAGGGGCAATGGAATGGCGAAGGCGAGACGATCGGAATGTTTCGATATTATTTTAATGTAAAAGGAGATTCCTATAATCTGTTGATGAAATATCCTGCCCATTTGATCGAGAGTTGGAAAGAACTAAAAGATAAAATGATTGCATCGATTGAAATCAAATAATTATTGCCGGCTACTCACGCTAACGAAAGCTATTCCTCTTTATAACACCTGCATGCGAACCTCATTATTTATCTTGTTAATTGCGTTGACTGTACTATTCGGTTGCAAGGATGCAAAGAAATCGAACACGAACTTATCGATTACAGTTGTCGATTCAACCGCTGTTTTGTATAGTAATCATTTAGCTCATGAGTTCTCAGACCACCTTGAAAAGGACAGTTTCAAAATCTCTATCACTGGTAAAACCATACTTACCGGGCAGGTAAAGTTTGAGATCAAAAGTGCAAATGGAGAAATTCTATTGAACGAAACCTTTCCCTCCTATTACCTATTGGGTGACTCAGAGTATGTGGAACGCACGGATCAACAAAAAGAAGAATGGATTAAAAAAAGAGTAGATGAGTTCTTTAACGAGGACAACTTTCATCAGCCGGCCATTACAAATCCGAAGTTTGACGAAGATTACTCTAACAAAGATATTTGGGAAGAGATTGCAGTCGATAAAACGGCTATTGGTTTCTTCTATTTAGTCGGAGAAGAAGATGGGCGTCAAATTGCCTACTCTAAGAAGCAAAAGAAGGTGGTGATGTATTTTAATTGCTGTTAGCTACCAATCCACAATCACTACTATAAAAGAAGCAACATGACCGGAGAGTTTAAATCATCAAAAGATTGGAAAATCTATATTTACACAGCTGCACCCTTGCTCATTGCTTTTTTTATTTTCTTAGGGTTCATGGCAATTTATTCGGATTACTCAGACCTAGAATCCAAACTTATCTTACTTCCTGTTTCTGTGGGAGGTACCCTATTTTTTATCTACGTTATTGTTGATGGCATTAAAGGAAAGGTAGTCATAGATCAAAAATCCATTTCTATCATTGGCGCTTTTAGTACCAAAGCCTTGGCGTTTCATGAAATTAAAGGATATCGGATCAGAGAGAACTTGATCTTCTTAGAATCCAATACAAAAATCAAAAAATCTTTGAAGCTCAGTGACTCTTTTGAGAAATCAGAAGAAATAAAAGATTGGATCGTTCACTCCTTCATGGAGTTGGACAGCTATGATGTTGCGCAAGAAGAACATAAGATTTTGACAAACGAAGAATTAGGAAAAAACCAAGAAGAACGAGCTCATCATCTGAAGCAAGCTAAATCAATCGCTCAATCTCTAAACATAATCGGTGGATTGACTTGTGCGTGGTTATTGTTTTATCCGAAGCCTTACCTCATAAGCGTATCTGCCGGTATACTGATACCTGCCCTTGCCCTTTTGTCCGTTTATGTATTCAAAGGGCTCATACAAATCAATGAGAAAACGAAAAGCGCACATCCCTCCATCATTTATGGTTTACTATTACCAAGCTTCGGGCTTTTAATACGAGCGACTACGGATTATGAACTTCTGGAGTATAAAAGCACACTGGCTAACTCCGGTGCAATTGCATTCACTCTTACCGTTCTATTGATTCGCCTGACAAGCGAACTAAAATTCAGCCATTGGAATGACTACCTGACAGCCATTTTTATTTCAGCGGTTTTATTTGCCTACTCGTATAGTTTGGTAGTCGTCATAAATTGTGCATTCGATAAATCAGAGGAAAACATATTTAGAACGGAAGTAGTGAGCAAGGAGATTGAATCAGGGAAATCGACTCGTTATTTCTTAACACTGAAGCCCTGGGGACCCAGAACAGAATCCGAACGTTTAAAAGTAACTGAGGAACAATATAATCTTACAAGCCAAGGGGAAACCATTTTGGTGCATCTTAAGCCGGGTCTTTTGAAAACCGCATGGTTCTATCTTGAGATTAAGTAATAGGAAAGAATTAAGATGCTATGCTTGCTCTCCTACCATCGCTTCGCATCTAAATGATCCTTTGTCAACCCAACCGATAATGAAGGTATATTTTTTTACCTTCGTTTCTCCTCTAAAAGAAAAACCTACTGTGAATACCAACAAGGATACAGAAATATACAGCGAACGAGTTTTAAACACCCCGGTAGAGAAAGTATATCAGGCTTTCGCTAATCCTCTCTATTTACAAAAATGGTGGGGACCGGAAGGATTCACCAATACTATTCATGAGTTTAACTTAGTGCCGGAAGGAAAATGGCTATTAACCATGCATGGCCCCGAGAAAGGGAATTATGAGAATTCATCTGTGTTTAAAACCATTATCCCCAACAAACTAGTAGCATGGACCAGACTATCTCAGCCTCTCTTCGATATGGAAATCGGGTTTGATAAACTCTCAGATTCAACTTCTAAGATATCGTTTCGCATGATTTTTAAAACAGCTGAAGAATGTGATAAGATTAGACGATTTGCCGAACCTAAAAACGAAGAGAACTTCGATCGACTTGAAAGAGAATTGACACTTCTATAAAAACGATTTTTTGCCCTCTCCTATTTATGATTAAACGTCTATGGATTCATGTTACAATTTGAGTTAGCCACCACCGAAGCAATTCCTACCCTTCTGGAGATGATGGAAGAATTCTATGCCATCGATCACTATCCTTTTCACAAGGAGAAAAATAAGAACAACTTAAACATCTTCCTATCCAATCCTGAATTGGGCAGGCTGTGGTTGGTAAAAATGGATCATGAAATAGCCGGATATGTTTGCCTGGCTTATTGTTTCAGTTTTGAATACGGTGGCCGCGATGCATTTATAGACGAGTTCTTTCTTCGACCGCCATTCAGAAACAAAGGGATTGGCCAACAAACTATGGATTTTCTGGAAACACAATCGAGCCAATTAGGCGTAAACGCTATACATCTAGAAGTAGAGAAACACAATGAAGCCGGCAAGAAGCTTTATCTGAAAAAAGGATTTACCGATACGGGTCGTCATTTGTTGAATAAAGTGGTAATGTTTGTTAATGGGTAGTTTCCTAGACAAAGACCAATCGCTCGACATCCAATTGCACGACACATATTATGTGATTAATTGAAAAACCGGATTATGGCATTTCAGTATAGATTGATTAAAGCTATATTTGGCAATCTATCTCCGAACATAAATCCCCTATGAACAAACTAGTAACGGTTCTACTTTTCGGGCTATCTCTTATATCGAATCAAGTATTGGCACAAACCTATCATGAGCAATTCAATGACTTGTTTAAAAAAAGTGATACTGCTCGTCAGCGACAGCTTTTAACGAAATGGGAAAAAGCCGGTAAAAATGATCCGGAATTATTTATTGATTACTTCAACTACTACCTAAGTAAAAGCAAAACCGAAGTAATTGCACTGGGGCAAAATCCCAAAGGAAAAGAATCTCTGAAGATCAGCAGCCAAGATACAACACAACAAGAACCGGTCGGCTTTCTGTATGGAGATACACAATATGATCCTGATTTGTTAAGTAAAGGTTTCAACTGGATTAACAGAGGAATTGAAAATCATCCCAACCGACTTGACATGCGATTCGGCAAAACGTATATGTATGGTCAGCTAGAAGATTATGAGAACTTTACCAAAGAAATAATCAAGACGGTTCACTATTCGGCTACCAACCAAAACAAATGGACATGGGCTGATAACAAACCAGTTGACGATCCTAAAAAGTTTATGCTCAGCACCATTCAAAGCTATCAGCTCCAGCATTACAATACTGAAAATGATAACCTGCTGGATAATATGAAGCGAATTGCCGAATCTGTACTTGAACATTACCCGGATCATGTTGAAAGCTTATCCAATATTTCAATTGTATTTATGCTGCAAAAGCAATTTGATAAAGCGTTGGTTCCTTTATTAAGAGCAGAAAAGCTAAATCCAAAAGATTATATTGTACTAGGCAATATTGCGCAGGCCTATAAACTTAAAGGCGACACAGCGAATGCCCTAAAATATTATGAGTTGACGTTATTACATGGTGACGAGCAGGCTAAAAAATACGCAAAAAGTCAAATTGATAAACTCAAGAAAAAATAAAGAACGATTCGATAACTTTTCATGCCCTTCAAACTATGAAAGAAATACTAAAAGACAGAAGCTTTCACCTTTCCATCATCTTAACATTGATTTTCCTTGGAACAGGAATTGCATTTCTATTTATTGGAATAGTTGAATACAGTTGGGTACTATTTATATTACTACCCATTGTTTTAGGAATTGCACTTGGAGCAATGCCCAATAAGAAATACATTTTGATAGGCGCACTGACCACCACAGCCATTGTACTTATCTGTTTAGTATTTCCGGGGCTTTCCGGACTTCTTTGCATCGTAATGGCATTGCCAATTATTGTGCCTCTCATATTTCTTGGGTATGTGCTCGCCCATTTATGGAAACGCTACCGGCAAATAAAAGGCACCAATCACTTAAGCATATTAGTCCTACCTCTCGTTCCCTTTTTGATTGCCGCACCCACCGAGCATTACTTAAAAAAAGATAAGGAAGTGATTAGTGAAGTAAAAACCGAGCAGATTTTTAACTATACACCGGAACAAGTTTATGATGCCATTAAATCAGTTGACACTTTAGATGCAGAGAAACCATACTTAATGTATTTTGATTTGCCTATTCCAACAAAATGCGTTTTAGAGAAAGAAGAGGTCGGTGGACTTCGTACGTGTTACTTCAAAGCAGGTAATTCAAGTACCAATGACTTTGGCAGTGGAATAATTGTCGAAAGAATAACCGAACTCGAACGTGGTCGAGTTTTAAAGATGGATGTAATCGACTACAAGCTGGTAGGGCGCAATTGGCTAGGTTTCAAGGAAGCCATTTACTATTTCACAAAAATTGGAGATGGTCAATGTAAGATGACCCGAATTACGACTTACACGTCTGTTTTATCACCTCGATTTTATTGGGAACCTTTGGAAAGACTGGGCATTCAACAAGAGCATGAGTATGTTTTTAACAATCTTACCAAAGATTTAAAAATGAAATACGGGAAGTAACAATAGCCTTTATTTCTTAAAGCAATACAAATGATTTTTGCTTATAGAATTCAGTATTGTGCTAACTTGAAAAACCTTTAGATACAATGCCCCAAAAAAGCTTTATTGATTTCTACCACGAAATCAGAATCGAATTTCCACAGATAAGAGAATTGCCTACCTGGATAATTATAATTGGGGACCTGATGGATATGAGAATTCAATCATCATGTCCGAATTGGCAGAAGAGATGGCAAGCTGGGTGGCGAAAGGTGACGAACCAGAAGTGCAACGCTTCATGGATCTGGTTGAAAGATATTTTCATGAAGGTGACAAACCCTTAACCTCTATCCGATACACCGACTTTCTTGTTACCATTATGGAAGTCAAAACCGCCACGCGCGAAGTCATTAAAAAAATGATGGGCACTGAAACTAAAACTAGTTATTTATTTTTATTGAATTTGTATCGGGAAAACGATGATTAAGATAAAGTCATCCCCTATTTCATGCTAAATAGCAACCCTCATTTTGGCAAGTTATGTATAGACTCGTGTATCTTTTTAGGTTGCGTGATAAAGTAATCGCAGATAGTATTGATAAAACTAAAAAGAGCAAATGCCACTTCAAGTTTATCATGCGCGTCAATAACACCGGGTGCGACTGCATGACTTCCAAGGCACCGGACTTTGTACAAACCATGTTCTAGTTCTTTGGGCAATCCGCGTTTCATCAGATGTTCAATATTTTCATCCAGTGTTTTGTGGTGTGCCAGATGTGCGCATAATTTACTGAGTGCAAGACGCAACAAAGCTGCAGCACTTTTCGCAGAGATATTAGCCACGTCTACTGCTTCGTTGTAGTCACGCATTACATCCATTGGCAAATCGGGGTTAGCCATTTCCACATTACCTTTGTAGGGAAAAATCATGCGACCAAATAACCAAATGGAGAAAGCATGACAGTTGCTGCACTTGGCCGTTGCCGTGTTTTCCAACTCATACATAGCCGGATGACTGCTTCCATTAGGTTGCATATATTGATATTGGCATTGAATGGTATTTGACCAAGTTTGCCCTGCCAACACTCCGCAATGCGGACAGACAAAAGCTTTTAGTTCGAAGGTGGGTGGGTGGTGCATTTTGATGTTATTTTTAAGAATAGACAAAATACGATCAACTACTTAAATGAATTAACCTTTATATCCTTATCCTTATGGTAGCCTAGCGACTCGATTATCGGCAAAGCATATTGCCTGACAGAAGATAAGCTAGGAGCGTAATGGCCAGACTCATTTGTTAGTATAATGGATTTCTTTGTTACTATCAACCTTCCTGCCGTAAGAACTTTTTTGCCACCAGCAAGCTGGCTATGCCTTACGTATAAGTGATCATTCGAATTATCACGGTCACTACTCGATCTGAACTTAAGTACCCCAGGAGCATCAACGACAAAAATGAATCTTCCCCTTGGTAGTTTTTCCTTTATTCCAGTTCGTACAACACTATAATCTCCAGCTGACCAAGGTAATGAATAAGTCTGGAGATGAAATGTATCTTCAATATAAGGACCAGTGTGTATTCGTTCCCCTTCACTATTATCCAAGAATCTGTGATGAGCTAATCGCAGAGCACTAAATCCAAGCCATCCTAATGTTGGTCCAAACAATCTAGTTGCTATTGATAGAATACTACCACCGCCTGTGAAATACGCCAAAGCAACACTCGCACCAACAACACCTACCCATCTCCAAAATGCTTCATGCATAAATGAGGGAATTTTTAATGCGATTTCTTTCAATTCTTGAATTGCCTGGCCACCTATCATTTGCAATACTGCTTCATCACTCTTCAATTGAATCTGCGAATTCACCTCAGATGCCCCTAGTTTATTTTTTGGAGGATTAATACTAAACCCACGAGTTGCTTTCGTTTGTGAAACTGCCTTTTGTCCCATCACATCCGCCTCCTTCTCCAACTCCTTGTCATCATTGATATTCACCTTACCTTTAAGTTGCTTTGTCGGCCTCACCCTCCCCTGCTTTTGTTGCACTACATGCCAAGCTTCGTGTGGCAAATGTTTCTCTTGGCCCGGTGCTATATGAATCTGATTGCCTTGTGCATACGCGTGTGCATTGAGTTGCGCGGGCTGCGATGAGTTGTAATGTACCTTTACATCGCTCATGTCAATACCAGAAAGATTCTCAACACCAGATTTCAACTGATCGGGCATACCTGTTTTGTTTGCCTTACGCTGAAGAGGTGGTGGAGCTAGGCTGGCTCCTTTTCTCTTATCTTTAAGTTGCGAGCTTTTGGTGGATGTAGGGATATGGGTTTTCATGCAAGTGCGGTTTTGTTTGCCACAGGAGCTAAGGTGGAGATTTTGCCAATAATCAAAGACCATTAATTAATTGTCATTCGTCCTTTCATTTGTCCTTCAGTACTTTATTTCTTTAGCCGATAATTTTTGTTAAAGCCGAATTGGCCAAAGGTGAGCCGAGTTTTTTCCATGTTGCGTAAGCGAGCGCGTACAATCCCGCCTTAGTTATAATTTCTACAGCAAGTGCCTTTCCCTGGCTTGTTTCCAAAGCAACTTTTGACATACCGCCATTCGTGTACACGAAATTTGCAATGAAAGCATTGAAGTCCATTATCCTTGAACCTCCGAAGTCAGAGAGCGTGCGTGTATAAGGGTGATCTGTAATGGGATTTGCATCAGTATGCGGTGAAGTGCCATGCGGCCCCTGCTGCACACCATGAATAACATAATTAAACGCATCCCATCTATGAGCGTTTCTTTCTTCCGGACTGGTGTCGTCATTGAAAGCATTTCTTTCCGGTTGTAGATACATCCAAAAGTTGCCTTCCCGGTCTTCAATTTTCCCAAACAAAACTGTCGGCAGGTAACTGCCTGCGGTGCCGTATTGCTCACCTACCACTTGCCTGAAACCACTTGCAAACAGAGTACCGCTATAATGCGAAGATGGCCGCTTCTTTGCCCCGACTCCTATGAGGTGATCAAATAATCCCTGATGAAAAGGTATTCTGACTTGTGCACCCTGCGATACCTTATTGAAGTTGTCGGCACCCAGTGCATCATGCATCCAGTTCAATAATTTTATTTCGTTAGGATGCATTCCTCCTGCAACAAGTGCCACATTTGGTTCTTGCGCAATTGCATGGCCAAGTGTTGGTTCGATAGCTGCAAGCTTACCTAAATTAGCTCTCATCTTTTGAGCCAGTGGTCCGTCTGGCCGAACTGCTGCCTCATGACCTGTCACATAATCACCAATTTGCCCACCAATGGCGGATCCTAATGTCATGCCAACCGAGCCTCCGTGATACCACCCACTCGACATTCCTGAAAGAGCGCCCGTTGCAAGGCCGCTCACACCTTCTACGATTGCACTTCTTAAACCGCCATGCTGGTATCCCGTTACAGCATCGGCAATTCCACCTGTAATTGCACCAGTTGCAGCGCTCAACGTTCCATACGCATAACCTGTAGCTGCACCAGCAATGCCCCCGAGTGCCCCTCCAATAGTGCTGCCCCACCACTTTCCTCTCTTGGTTAGTTGTATCGGAGGTGGTTGCAATACGGCTAAAGGCTGCAACGAAAATTGCCTAGGAGATGTGGCGAGATGAAACTCGCAATATTGGTGATTGGACTGCAAAGTATTACCACTTTTGTTTTCTTTGCGCTGAAAAGGTGGGGGAACGAGGCTAGTGCCTTTTCGGTTTTCTTTAAGCGGGATTCTTTGGCTAGATTTAGGGGTGTATATTTTCATTCAAGTGCTGTTTTCTTGCCACAAATCCTGAAGAGGAGACTTTGCGTGAAGGCCTTTTGCTGATTCTTATTCTCCTCTTCTTGCTTCTTCTATAATGGAGTCAGTTTTGAATGGGTTGTTAGAGACTTTCTTTATAGTTTTAGTTTTTCCACTAGTATAAGAATTTACCTGTGCTTGCGTTATGGTAAGGCTGGCCATACTTTTGGATTTTACAATATTAAGAATTCGGTTCCCTTTCCAGTTTGCGTTAGCTGCATTCGCATCGTAAAGAGTTGTATGTCCAGCACCTATCTGGATATTTAAATAAGTGAGAAATAAAAACCAACCGGCATCCGGCACTGCAAAGTTTGCTGCAAAGCTGCCAGTAACATGTGGGCCTGCCCCCAATGCCGCAGTCATTCCTGCATCCGCATTAATTTGATTTGTCTTCATATCATGCTCGGCAATATTAATCCATTCATCCCATTCCATTGAGAGCGCTAAAGCCGCTTGTTGGTATGGATATTTTTTTGTTTCCTCCTGAGAGGCTCCAGGTCCTGGAGCGGCCAGACCAAATTTATTATTTGTCCGTCCGTGAGCACCCCTGACGCTAGCATTGTGCATCTCCCAAAGAATATCTTCTCTTACATCGTTAATTGGTCTAGCCACTCCCACCAGGGTGTTTATTGGAACTCGTATAGTATGAGTTGCTGAATCGTAGTCTGTAGGCTGTCCTGGTATTAACGAAGAATCAACAAGGGTTATATTCTGATTGGTTGTTACTTTTACATTCATAGCCTGAAAAGCAATTGAATTGAGGAGGTTGTTGTACTCTGCCACTAAAATTGCATTTGATGCTCCAATATTAGGACCCAACCGCTGTATAGTTGAATAGGATTTTCCTGAATGAAGGTTCTCTTGAGTGTTGTTTAAACTTCCTGCGCTTTTTATAGTAAACTGCGTTGCCTTTGTGCCCATCACATCCGCCTCCTTCTCCAACTCCACATCATCATTTACATTTACTTTGCCTTTAAGCTGCATTGTCGGCCTCACCCTCCCCTGCTTTTGTTGCACTACATGCCAAGCTTCGTGTGGCAAATGTTTCTCTTGGCCCGGTGCTATATGAATCTGATTGCCTTGTGCATACGCGTGTGCATTGAGTTGCGCGGGCTGCGATGAGTTGTAATGTACCTTTACATCGCTCATGTCAATACCAGAAAGATTCTCAACACCAGATTTCAATTGATCAGGTAAGCCCGTGTTGTTTCCTTTTTTCTGAATGGCCTGATCAACAAATGAAATACCAGATGAAGGTGGTGCCAATTTAGAACCGGCAGATTTTGCTTGAGTTGTTGACTTTTGTGCATGTTCTGCGTGGCTTGTATTTGCTATCTTCATAAAATTCCGCTTGTTGTTTCAACTTAAAAAAGGGTTCTAACAACCCAACAAATCACTTATACATCCAAACCGTAAAATCATCTTCCAGATATCCAATCTTCATTTCAGCCCGGTTGGCGAGGCGCAGGCAGTAACCCAGCACTTCATATTTGTTGTAGGATCGTACTATGGGAGTAGATGGATAGGTTTCTTCGTTCAACAAATTAAACGCTACTCCCTTGCGGGCACAGTCATACATTTTATCAATGGACTGATACAAGTAAAGTTCATTTTCTGTTTGATAGCTCAACGATCCACATGCCATCACATAATCTACTTCCGGCAAACCATCCACCGTAAAGTCTGCTTGAATAAACGAAGTGTCTTTCTCATTTCGGAAACGATGCTGTGCTGAATTGATAAACTCAGGTAGTAAATCAATACCGAGATAGATCATGTTACTGAATCGTTTGGAGAGAAATGGTTTTAAGTCACCAAGGCCGCAACCTAAGTCCATCACCACTTGTCCGGTTAAGTCATCAATAGAAGCGAGAACCTGAAAGCGCTCTTGCTGCGATCGCTCATCCACCCACCCTACTTTTCGTTCAGAAGTAATTTCATGTTGCAACCACTGGCGATGATGATACAATATATTTGCTTTCTCGATCGTGTTCATGTTGGAGAAAATTGAACTACCATTTATTATCCCAAAGAAAATGGGGTTAGCACCTTCCTGCTAACCCCGCTTTTCATTTAAGCAGCTACGGCCGCTTTTGCTGAATTGAGTGCAGCCAGTGTGGATGCAACTTTGCCATTGGCAGTATCCAATAATTCTTTAGCTGTTGCTTTCTCGGCATTGGCATTATTGAGTGCCGCCAGCACAGCTGTTTGCTTGGCAGTGGTGGCATCCAATAACTCTTTCATGGTTTTCTCTAACGGGCTGTGATCGGAAGGTGGCGGTGTAGATTGTGGTGAAGTGATCACCAAGTCTGACTTGGGAACTAGCAGAGCTGCCATTGAAATATCAATGTTCAATCCGGTAAGTTCAGTAGACTTCTTTGCTTGGCCTGCCGAGGTGAGTGTATTCAGCGCAGAAGTAAGCGCTGCTACTACTGCGGTAAAAACAGTGGTTGCATTTTTGGCCGTGGTGGTGGCATCATTCACCAGATCATTTGAAATCAGTGGATTAGATGCTTTGCGTTTGATAATGTAATCGGAAGCTAAATTGATGGCATCCGTAGCTTCCACAGTTTTTTGCAACACTTGCTCCCACTTCTTCACCAGTTTTTGAATGTTGTTATACGAAACATCGGCAACCAGATTACAATCATCCGAAGTTTGCGAGAGTGCCGCCAAGCTGGATTTCAATTGGAGAAACATGGCCCACTGCGCATTGATAGTTGCTGTATTTGTTACCGCTTGGGTATACAGGTTTTGATACATGTCTGCTTTATTGCAGTACGATTGATAGGCTGCATCGGCAGTAGCTGCGGTGGTGGTTGCATCATTATACTGACGGATCAGGTTTTGCAGCGTGTTGGTTCTGATGGCTGTAATATTCATAATTGATTTTTTTAAGTGTAATTAAATCTGAGTGAGTTGAAAAGCGGTAGCTCCGGAGAAATCGGATAGCGTGGACTGAAACAATGGGGCTGCATCCGGTTCAGTGGATTTGATTACCGAAAGTACAGCCGCGCAATACGTGTTGCCCGTCACTAGTGGTTCTCCGAAATTATCGGTGAAGTCACCATCTTCATTCACTACTTCATAGTAAGAATAACCCGCATGGTCGCTGTCGCTGAATTGATTACTTAAAGTATCAAACGCTGCTTTTTCGGTGCTCAGCATGTTCAATTCATCTTGTAACATTCCAAGCTCGGCTGTCAGCAGCACGATTTCAGTACTAATTTTCTTTTGTTTGCTGCGCCAATCGTTGATGTTTTTAGAAAGATCCAATTCTTTGCTTTCCAATTCTTTCAACTGTTGGAAGTTCGCTATGATTTTATCCAGCAAACTCATCTGAGCCTGTTGCTCTGAGTTGAGATGATTCTTAAATGCTTCCGCATCTTCTTCTGTCTTAATCGAAATCTTCTCATGAAGGGTGGCCTCCAGTTGGAGGATCAGCTTCTTTATTTCATCTTGTATGCCCTGAATTTTGGCGGGCAACGGATTTTCTCTTTTTGCTGATTCCTCGATATCTTTTTCAAGCTGAGCATATTCCTTTTGGAGTTTTGCTTGCCTGTTCTTTGAATTCTCAATGCTCTCGTTAAAAGAATCTACTTGCTCACTCAGTTGAAAAGCAGTTCGGGTCAATACCTCCGGTAAATGAGGTACCAAGGTAGCTACTGCGTAGTTCGAAGCAGGAATACCTTGAGCAATATCAACATCAAAAGTAAAATCACTAATCTTCGATTGATTCCAGCGATCGAAAATAATCTCCTGATTATTGTAGTTGGCTTTCGCAGCTTGGTATTGTGCTTTCGCAATATCCAATTCCATCTTTAGCTGATCAATAACGTACTTGGGAGATTCCTGTGATATGCCTACATCATAGGCTGCTTTTGCTTGCAGATAGGTTTCTTCTTTCAACCGGAAATCGTCATCTGCTTGAAACACTTGATTTGCTTGCTGATCAATTGTTTTGTTACGAGCAAACGCCATTTGATCCAGTTGATTGAAAATCAGCGTGCGGAATTCCATCAACTCATTCAAATCGGTACCATTGCTCAACTCCATTACTTTACTCGGTATGCGGAAAATCATGCGCATGGCATCGGCTCCTTTCTTTTGATAAAATGCCAAGGCTACATCGGTGCCACTTACTACCGGCAGTGGTGTGCGCAAAGTGAATGTTTCTGATGGCAGCGTCAAATAACCATTCGTGTCGTTGTACTCGTTTTGGTATTCGGTGGTATACACAGCATACACAAAAAATTTATACGGAGTGCCACGCACCACCGGCTGACCAGTATAGTCTACTGCCAGTATCGGTTTATGTGGAACGCGCAATGCCAATAAAAGACTCTTGTCGTTATCGTCATTTATTTCACCACTTACATTGGCCAGAAAATAGCTTTGTTGTTGCACCCCATTAATCGCGTAAGGGTGAGAATAATTTCGAGCTGATGTACCTTTGGCAGACTCAATGTTAAATGCCACGGCATCATCGGCCTTCACAATGATGATTCGATGCTCACTTATTTTTTTAATACCGGCTTCTGTTTCTTTGAGGGGACTGAAGCTGAGTGTAAACGTATCTCCAGATAAAGCGGCATCATCCTGCTTTCCAAATTCATGAATTGTAATCGCAAGATTGTTGTTGATGTATTGATTAATAAATGAAGCTGATAACCGCAACGCCTGCTCTTCAGCACGAGCTGTTTTATATATACCGGCTTGCTGGGTTTCCTCTGCGATGGCGCTACTACTGGCCGCCTCATCTTTGGTAATCAACTCCATCTGTTTGCCAAAAGTATCTGAGAGTGCCTTTTGCAAGGTGGACATTTTGCTTTTGACATCGTCTGCCTGTGTAACCACGCTGGCCGCTCTGGACTGCGATGCCTCAATGGTGAGGTTAAGTGCAATGAGGCTCGCTTCTTCTGCCATCTTTGCGGCATCGTTGGTTGCCTTGGTTGCCTTTTCGACCAAGCTTTGAATTTTGCTGCCTTTATCAAGTGTGTTGGCAACAGCCAGCGTGGTGGCAATGTTTCCTGCCAATCCGGTAAGTGCGGTGGCCGCTTTTTGAACACTCGCTGCTGCTGCTGCTGCATTGCTGGTAGTGGTAGACGCATCCATCACGGCTGCCTTCGCTGCCACGGCAATGTTAGCAGTAGCGTTCACTCCTAAAGAAGCAATTCTACTTTGCACGGCTGCCTTCTGGCTTTGCGCCAAATGTTCAGTTAGTTCGCCTGCTGATTTTGATGTAATGCTGTGTGCATGATACAAGCTGAGTTTGGCTACGCGTAAGGTATTGAACTCCGTCAACTCTTGTTGTTCCAAGGCATTGCTCACATTGGTAAGCGCCTGCCCGATCTGATTGTTTAATAGATTACTCATGATGTGTATGAATTTATTAGGTTATAATTATGGATTCCGTAGTTGATCAAATGTGAAACAGAAACTTAGCTCGTGTTAAAAAGGATTGAGTAGGTCATATTTCTAAGTGTTTATTGTCTTGCCATATTTTTGAAATTCCTTTTGAAGTCCACGTATCAAATCGTCTAATTCAATCACGGTAGATTGACGCGCAGCTGCTCGCAACACCGCATAGCGAAATACATTGATGGCCGAGCCACCCGAGAGTTCATACTTCTCAGCAAGTTGCTCAAGGTTTAAACTGGCAGCAGGTTGAATATGTCCGGTAAAAAATTGCCGCCACAGGGTGAGTCGCTGTTGTGCATCGGGCATCGGAAAATAAATAGTGGATTGAAACCTGCGCGAGAATGCTTCATCCATGTTGGCTTTCAGATTGGAAGCCAGAATGATGACACCCGGAAAATCTTCTACACGCTGTAACAAATAAGATACTTCCTGATTGGCATAGCGATCGTTACTCGAACTTGCTTGTGTGCGTTTACCAAACAGGGCATCGGCTTCGTCAAAGAATAAAATCCATTTTCTCTTTTCGGCATAATCAAATAACCGGCTCAAGTTTTTCTCAGTCTCTCCGATGTATTTAGAAACTACCTGCGAAAGATCCACTCGATACACTTCCATATCCGCAGCTTTACCCAGGAGGCAAGCTGTCAGTGTTTTACCCGTGCCGGGCGGTCCATAAAACAAAGCGCGGTAGCCGGGCTTAATATGCTTTCGAAACACATCGCACTGCATTAAGTCGCGCTCGCTCTTGATCCATTGCTCTATCAAAGCAATTTCTTCACGCACTTCGTTGCTCACCACCCAGTCATTCCACTCCATGTGTGTGCTCACTTTTCTGGCCGGAAATGTTTCGCTCGTTTCGGGGCCGGCATATTTTCCATTGAAAAGGCTATTAATAAATTCTTCAGTAGTTAATAAAGTACGACTCAAATAAGGCTCGTTCACATCGCCATACTCTAAGCGAATAAAATCATGTTCCATCAGTACATTCGAAGCACGTAACATTTGTTCTACCCGATAGCGATCTTCTACTTTACCACTGCTCAATAAAAAGTGAAGGGTTTGTGCCGTAGGCAAAAAGCCACTGTGCTTTCTGTTGGTGGCTCCGCCAAATTCGGAGAAGGGCCGATCGAAGTGCGCATTCTTAGTAAAAAATACATCAAGCAGATTGGGGCGCAGATGCGGCATCGCTGCGAGCATGATGGTCAATCGTTCATCATACTG
>JABFSO010000464.1 GCA_013140555.1 Cyclobacteriaceae bacterium
TAGGTTCGATCATTTTCTTTTTGATGATTAAGTTTTTACCTAAAGGAAATTTATTCTGGTTGGTGTTAACCATCGGATTTACCTTGATTAGTTTCTATCCAGTATTTAACCCACCAGCACTTCCAGGTGGAACAATGCCCGACAGCACTTTTCCATTACTTGCTGGTCCTTTGCACGCCATTTCAGGAGTTTTGGCCGCATGGGGAATTCCCAAGTGGGCGAAGTAATTGAAATAAGCTTTGAACTTCTCACCTCAAATTTTGTTTGAGTTTAAGTTCAAATGAATTAATCCGAATTAAACGATACAATGGAAAAGTCAAGCACTATTGAGCAGCCCTTATTAGAAGTCATTGAGCGCAGAAGAAGCAGTCGCGCTTATGCAGATAAACCGGTAGAACCTGAAAAAATCAAAGCTTTGTTTGAAGCCGCGCGCTGGGCACCATCAAGCAGCAATGAGCAGCCCTGGGTCTATATTTATGCTACACAAGGGCAACATGAGTTGTGGTCAAAACTTTTGAACACGCTGTTAGAAGGAAACCGAATTTGGGCCAACAAGGCACCGCTGTTGGTGATGGCACTTGCCCGAAAGAATTTTTTAGCCAATGAAAAACCCAATGGATCGGCCCGATATGATTTAGGTGCTGCGAATGCATTTTTGTCGCTGCAAGCAACAGAGCTTGGATTGAATGTTCATCAGATGGGAGGTTTCAATCGCGAGACAGCAAAGAATGAGTTGAATATTCCCGACACGCATGAAGCAGTGGTGGTGATGGCAATCGGTTATCCGGGTGATGTGCAGATGCTGGCAGAAAATTTTAAATTGCGAGAAGCTGCACCGCGCGAGCGTTATGTACAAGATTCGTTTGTGATGAACCAATCATTTTAACATGGCAATAGCAACCATCGGCAAAGAACATTTTCGCACCGAAATAATTTCAGGAGCAAAGCAAATAGTTGCCGATGAGCCGGAAGAATTGGGCGGTACGAATGAGGGGCCGGCACCGGGCGAATTTTTATTAATTTCGTTAGCTTCGTGTACGGCCATTACCATTCGCATGTATGCCGATCGGAAAAAATGGCCGGTCGAAAAAATTACGGTGGAGGTCGATTTTGAAAAAATCGACAACAAAGCTATTTTTAAAAGAGAGTTGCAATTAGAAGGAGAATTGACAGAAGAGCAACGCACACGCCTTTTGCAAATAGCCAATGCGTGTCCGGTGCACAAAACACTGACCAACCCGATTGAGATACAAACTATTTTGAGAGATTGATTTATTATCCACGACTCTTAACCTAATTTTCTTGTATGAAGGACATCACCAAAAAATACACAAACGGAGAAGTAACCGTAGTTTGGAAACCCAACGAGTGCATTCACTCCACCATTTGCTTCAAAGGGTTAGGTGAAGTTTTTGATCCGCGCAAGCGCCCCTGGATTACACCAGAAGGAGCGACTACCGAGAAGATAATTGAACAAGTAAAAAAATGCCCTTCCGGTGCGCTGAGTTATTATCTGAATCGCGATGCGGATGACAAAGTGAAGGTTGAGGCGGAGACCATTGTGGAAACGATGCCCAATGGGCCGCTGCTCGTTTACGGAAATGTGGCGATCAAAGACAAGGACGGAAATCTCACGGAGAAAAATAATGTAACTGCGTTTTGCCGTTGTGGCGCGTCATCGAATAAACCATTTTGCGATGGTTCGCACAAAAAGATAGATTTTGTCGGTTAGCCGAGGGGCAGCGAGAACGTGACGCGTGTTCCCTCTTTTAGTTTGCTGGAAATCGAAAACGCTCCACCATTTCGTTTGATGAAATCTTTGCAAAGTAATAATCCAAGGCCGGTGCCTTTTTCTTGATCGGTACCTACTTTCGTGAAGTATTCGTTGGTATTCAAAATCATATCGACTTCAGCTTGCGTCATTCCTATTCCGTTATCCTGAATGGAAATGAAACAAAATTGATTTTTGATTTCCGTGGTAATGACAACTTCACCATCGCGTTGAGAAAATTTGATCGCATTGTTGAAAAGGTTTCTCAAGATTAAATGAACTTGATTGACATCGGCTAAAACAAATACGGGATTTTTGCTGTCCGATTTGACCAACAACTGTTTATGATTAGCTGCTTCCTCCGAAAGATGCGCCACATCATCGATGACTGAATTGATATTGAAGGAAACAGGATCTGTTTTGATACCCTCCATTTGCCCCATCGACCAATTCAATAAATTTTCTAACGTGCGCTGGGTAACATTTAAATTTGATTTCAGCTTAACCGAAAGTTCAGCGAATTCTTCTGGCGTAACGATCTTTTTGGTGACCATCTCCAAAAGCATGTAAAGATTTTTGATCGGCCCACGCAAGTCATGACTTATTACAGAAAGTAATTTAGATTTAAGTTGGTTGATTTGATGCAGTGATTCTGATTGCGCTTGAATTTCTTCATTTTGCAATTCAATCTCTTGATTTTTGGTTGCTAATGCCTTGTTTAAATCCAACTGGCCACCTCGCATGCGCCAGAAGAGATAAGATAAAAGAGCCAGTAACACCATGATAGTAGAAACAGAGAGCAGAAGTATTTTTTGATTTTGTGCAGTCTTTTTCTCGATCACGTTTTCGTTTTCCAGTAGAAGTATTTGGTGTTCTTTTTCCTCCAACTCATAAACGGCTTGCATCTCTTGCACTTTTACATTCTTTTCCACGCTATACAAACTGTCTTTCAAAACAGAAACTTTTTGAAGTTCTTCAACCGCCAGCGCGCTAAGTTTCTTCGACAAATAGATTTCTGCCAACAGAGTTCTGACTTTGATGGTGTTTTGAATATTATTTAAAGTTCGGTTGACAAGTAAACTCTTGTTTAGAAAATTTAAAGCTTTATCGGTATTTCCGGATTTCCATTCAATCAAACCGGCTTGGTAAAGCGTTATGCCGAGGCCTCTCTGATTTTTTACTAAGCTATCCAATTGCAATGAGCGATTGATATAAACTTTACTTTCGCTCAACTTTCCTTGTTCAAACAGCAATCGCGCTTTTCTTTCGTACAACACACTTATGTTGAGTGAATCGCTGAATTTATTGTAAATCTCAATTCCACGATTTATACAATACAAAGCTGAATCATATTTGTGTTGCTCAAGGAATAAGAAAGATTTTTCACGCATCACTTCAGCCATTAATTGTTCATGGTTGTGTTTACGTGCCAGCACAAAACCTTTGCTGATATATTGATCGGCTAGCGCATGGTCTTTCAAATCAGCGAATGTTCGTCCCAAAGTTATCAGGCACTCGCCCCAATGATAAATTTGAGCTGAGTTTTCATAAATTTTCAAAGACTTAAACGCATACTTGGTGCTCAGTTGATAATTGCTTTTCGCCCACTGCGCTCTGGATAATACATAATAGCTGAAGGCCTGTTGTTTGATGGAGCCTTTTTGTTCAGCTAGAGCTAGTGCCTTTTCGGAAAGAGCTACGGATGAATCCGGTGTAGACAGATATTGCTGAAGGGCTTTAAAATTAAGTTTTGCGATGATCACACTATCCTGCGACTGTGAAAAAGAAGATTCGCTATGAAAGAAGAAACCCCCGGCTAAGATACCAACAAGTATAAGTCGCATTGAATATTTAATACAGCCACTAAATTCATGAATTTAATGCATAGGTAACTCGCAGCGAAGGGAATTTATTTTATAGACCATTCGGGCTTTCTCATAGTTTAAATAGCATTACTTTGGCAGCCGATTGTTATTTTTGTTGCTTGCGCAATCTTTACGGGTATTTAGCTCAGCTGGTTTAGAGCACTACCTTGACAGGGTAGGGGTCACAGGTTCGAATCCTGTAATACCCACTTATTTAAAATGCGTTGGATGCGGCTGCTGGTTATTTCTTTACTTCTGATGGCTTGCTCGATCAAATCGCACGCTCAGCAAGTTCATTTAAAAGGGCGGGTGGTAGATACCTTATCTGCTCCGCTCTCTTCAGCACATGTATTTATTCAGCAACAAAAGCGAAGAACAATTACTACTAATTCGGAGGGCGAGTTCTTTGTTGAACTTGTTAAGGGTTTGTTTAAACTGGAGATCACGTACACCGGTTATCAAAAATTCTCAACTAATCTGTATATCTCTGGAGATTCTACTATCCAAATCGTAATGCGACCAAAGGCAGAAGAATTGGAAGAGGTAACCATCACAGCCGATCGCACACTACAATCAGATCAATTTCAAACCACCCGCATGAGCACTAATTCCCTTTCGGGGAAAGAGATCAGCTCGATACCCGTTTTGGGTGGCGAAGCCGATGTGATCAAAACTATTCAGCTATTGCCAGGAGTTACCAAAGGTGCCGATGGTACTACCGATCTTTTCGTTCGTGGCGGAGCAGCTGATCAAAATCTGGTATTACTCGATGGCGCTCCCGTTTACAACACGGGTCACTTGTTTGGATTTTTATCCGTATTCAATCCGGATGTGCTGGATAAAGTTGAATCAATCAATGGCGCATTTCCTGCAGAATATGGTGGCCGACTTTCTTCGATACTCGATGTTACTTCACGCTCTTCTTTACCAACTAAGACACAAGTAAAAGGAAACATTGGCTTACTCGCCTCACGCTTGATGATTGAACAACCCATTTTAAAAGATAAACTTTCCTTCACGTTGGCAGGAAGAAGAACGTATGTCGATCAAGTCGTAAAGTTGGTAGGACAAGATTTGCCTTATTTCTTCTACGACCTCAACGGAAAAATTTTATACCGACCCAATCCCAATAGCCGATTGGAGTTTACATTTTATGAAGGAAATGATGTGCTCAGTTTTTCAAATGTGCCACGAGCTTCGTTGCGCAACCGAAACATCACAACAGATTTTATCTTAGGTAACTCCACGCAAACTTTGCGATGGGATCGTTCCTTCCACAATTTCAATTCCACGGTATCATTGTATCGCACCGTCTTTCAATACTCCATTCGAAACACGTATCAGGAAAATAGTTTGTATGTTACTTCACGGATTGAAGACCTCGGAGGAAAATGGTTAGTCACCTCGGATTCCATTCATCACCTCGTTTCACTTACGGCAGGAGTTGAAATGATTCGTCACCAAGTTGCTCCGAACCGAATCACCACTACCGGAGAGATTTCAGATATTTTAAAATCCAATTCATCGCTGCCACAAACATCGCTTGAGTCGAGTTTATTTCTTCAAGGCAATGCAAGTATTACAACACGACTGAATGCGAGTGTTGGTTTGCGAACATCTTCTGCCTATGTAGACCAAACATTTTATTACAACATCGAGCCGCGGTTTTCGCTGCGTTATAAATTAGATTCCGTCACAGCATTGAAATTTAGTTTCAGCAGGATGAGTCAATACCTGCACCGTGTGTCGAGTGCGGCCGTTGCTTTTCCTACGGACATTTGGTATCCGGTAACGCGCAACGTAAAACCACAAACGGCCGACCAAGTGGCATTGGGTGTGCAACGCACGATTCCGGAGCGCAACTTATTCGTGAGTGTAGAAGGATACTATAAATGGATGCACCAGCTAATTGGCTATAAAGAAGGAGCCAGTCTATTACTCAATGTTGATTTTGAAAAACAATTAGTACAAGGCCAAGGTCGTGCGTATGGATTAGAAGTGTTAATTAAAAAAGAAAGCGGCAAATTGACCGGCTGGCTTAGCTACACATGGGCCGTTGCCGAAAGACAGTACGATGCGGTAAATGGAGGACAATGGTTTTTAGCGCGCTACGATCGCAGACACAATGCAGCGTTGGTATTGAATTATCAGTTATCAAAAAAATGGTCGCTCTCTTCGGTGTTTGAATTTATTTCCGGTTCGCGCTTCACGCCCATCATTGGTCAATATGTGGTGCCATCACCAACATTAGTGGGAGTAGATTTGATTCCGGTGTACGCTTCTGCGAACTCAGTAAAATTAGCGGATACACATCGATTGGATATTGGCGCTAAGTTTCGCCCGCATCCCAATAAAAAATTTCAAGGTGAGTGGTTTGCCGGAATTTACAATGTGTACAACCGTGCTTCGCCTATTGGGATTGTGATTATGCCCAATGGCGATGGATCGTTTCGCTATGAGCAGCCCGGACTTTTTGGATTATTACCTTTTGTAAGTTATGGATTCAAATTTTAGAAAACATTTTAGGAAGCTTGCCGCGGTTGGCGTTTATGTTGTTACACTTAGCGTGATGTTGAGTAGCTGCATTCCAAGCCCACTGGCGGTAGATGACATTGAACAATTGAAACCGAAGATGGTGGTGTCGACTCAGTTGGCCCCTTCAGGTTCTTTGATCGTGTTGATCACTAAAAGTATTGGCGCACTCGATGCAGGGCGGGGCAGTGACCCGCAAGAATTGATTAGTCAGATAGCTATCGATAGTGCTTTGGTACAGTTAAAACACGATGGTACAATTGATGTATTACCAAATTTGGGAAATGGCCTCTATGGAAATGTGAATTTAATTTTAGTGCCAGGTCAATATTACGAGTTGGTCGTGAATACCAAAGAACTGGGAGAAGTTTCTGCGATTACCCAACTGAAGCAGCAAGTTCCATTTGCATCTGTAAATGCAACGCTTTACAACTCAGCTTATGATTCTTTAGCACAAGTCAACTATAGTTTGCAAGATCCGCAAGGGCCCAATTGGTACATGATCAACGTGCAGAAATATTCACAAGCTAATGACATTGCCTCGTATTTGAATCCAAGGGTGTTCACCCGATTGGTGCGCGATAGCATTTATGATGGCAAGATAGTGCAGGAAGAGTTTAAAGTTCTTTTCCGAAAATTTTCAAAAGGCGACACAGTGGCTGTATTTCTGTCAAACATCAGTGAGGAGTATTATGGTTTTCTGAAAGCCAGAAACGACAGGCGCTACCACTTGAGCGCTTTTGCTTCTGAGCCCCTCAACTTCAATTCAAATGTGAAAGGCGGACTCGGATATTTTAATTTGCATACGCCTGATGCCCGAATTTTTGTGTTGGAGTGAAATTGTTTGGATAGATTTGCAGTTCAATTAACTCATTGAACTATGCGCTTATTTGTTGCTTGCCTATTCGCTGTTTCTATCCTTTCTTGTCAACTGAAAAAGACGGAGACTCAATCAAAAGATTCTACTGCAAA
>JABFSO010000377.1 GCA_013140555.1 Cyclobacteriaceae bacterium
CATTTACCGGGTGGGTTCTGTGCGCGAATTTCAAAATACCTTAACCGAATTTGGACATGCGCCAATTGCCTTGGGTTTAGCAATCAAACAAAATATTCCTGATGTAAATGAAGTCGTTCGCTTTTCTCCCAGCGGAGGAAATTTCCGAGTTAATACAGAACTGTTCAACAGCAACCTAACCTATGTCGATCCTTCATTTTTCAAGTTGTTTACATTTGAATTCATAGAAGGAAGTGGATCACTGCAAAATCGAAATGAGATTTGTATTAGTGATGAATTGGCGATTAAATATTTCGGCAAAGAGCAGGCACTCGGCAAGCCGTTGACACAGTTATTGGATAGTGGCAAGACGAAGGAATACATCATTTCGGGAGTTTTTAAAAAGCAGCCTAGTAATTCAAGTTTCTTTGGACAAGCCTACTCACATTACGATAACGCGTTTGAGTTTGCGGAAAAGGATTTTACAGAGAATAGCTGGAAGTATCGAAACAATTTGTTTGTTCAGATTAAAGATGCAAGCCGTGTGTCAAACATACAAGAACAGCTAAAGCAATATGTTTCAAACAATAAGAAAATTCGTGAAGACTTTATCATTAAGTATTTTCTAGTAGAGCCATTTGTGGGAATGGCAGTGCGCGACAGCTATGCGGATAAAAATGGAACATGGACACGAGACGGATCTCCGTTGGCGGCTGTGATTGGCATCGGCTTGATGGGTATATTCGTTTTACTGATCGCCATCTTCAATCTTACGAACACAGCCATTGCCATTTCATCGCGCAGGTTGAAGGAAATTGGAATACGCAAAGTAATGGGTAGCATGCGCAAAGATTTGATTGCGCAGTTTATTGGCGAGACTACTGTAATCTGTTTTGTCGCATTATTATTAGGCGTGGTCATTGCCGAAGCTTTTCTACTGCCTGCATTCAATAAACTTTGGCCGGATTTTAATATGGCCACCGATTATTTTGGCCGCCCGAACTTTATGATATTCATGGTTGCTACGCTGATATTTACCAGCTTGTTAGCAGGCAGCTACCCGGCATTTTACATTAGTAAGTTTGAGCCTGCCAGCATCTTGAAGGGATCGCTGAAATTTGGTGGTACCAATTTATTCACACGCGTTTTACTTTGCTTGCAATTTGCCATTTCCTTGGCGGGGATTGTATGCAGTTTTGCATTTACAGATAATGCAACCTTCCAACGTAATTTTGATATGGGCTTTGATCGGAAAGGAGTAATCTTCACAAGTGTAAATGGTCGCTCCGAATATGAAACTTATCGAAATGCACTTACTGAAAATCCGGATATTACTTCCATCACTGGCACTCAAACCCATTTATATGCATCAGGCTTTAATGATCCCATCAAACATGAAGACAAAGAAATCGAAGTAGATATTTTAGATGTAAGTGCTGATTACCTTGACGTACTGGATATAGAGGTAAAAGAAGGACGAAATTTTCAATCGGACTCCGAAACAGATCGAAAAGAGTCGGTAATTATTACGCAAGGTTTAGCGAAGCAACTCAACATGACCAAGCCAATTGGCAAAGAAATAATCTGGTTAGATACCGTACGATATTATGTAATTGGTGTGGTTGAAGATATCTACACCAATGGCCTCTGGGAAAAAACGGATCCGGTAATGTTTCGCTATGCTGATAAGAACAAGGTGAATCACATTTTAGTAAAAGCAGATGCTGCCAAGCTAATCGCTATCGATAAATTCATGGAAGAAAAGTGGAAGGCTGTTTTTCCGGATAAACTTTATGATAGTGATTTAATGGAAGATGAAATGATTGAAGCAGACACCGTTAATAAAAATCTCGTCAAGATGTTTACGTTTTTAGGAATTGTGGCTCTTTTACTTTCGATTACAGGTTTGTTTACACTGGTCTCATTGAATATCATTAAAAAGATGAAAGAGATTGGAATGCGAAAAGTATTAGGCGCTTCCACATGGAATATCACCGCCATTATCAATCGTGAGTTCATCATCATCCTGGCTCTTTCGAGTATTTTAGGAGCAGCATTGGGTTGGTCACTCTCATCTGTTTTTATGGAAAGCATATACGATTACTATCAAAACGTAACGATTACTTCCATGATTATTTCTGCTGCTATCTTGTTTGTAGCTTCTATTTTGTCTATTGGTTATAAGATTTATAAAACCACACAATTAAACCCATCTCACGTGTTGCGTGACGAATAGATCGCCAACATGAAAGTGAAAAATACAACTATATGATTAAAAATTACTTCCTCATTACGTTTCGCAATTTGATGAAGAACAAACTCTTCATTTTAATTAATGTATTCGGCATGGGCCTGGCCATTGCCTGTTGCATTACCGCTTACTTGAATTGGGAATATTCAGCTAATTGGGATATACAACATGTAAATGCAGACAAAATTTATCGTGTGCAGTTCTGGAGAGATTTTCAGGGAGAAAAGACCAGATTTGGAATGGCACCCATGCCATTAGGAAGTTATATCAAGCAAAACTTTAAAGACGTAAACAAAACGGTGCGCTACATGTCATCGTATTGCGATATGCGCATTGGTGAAGAAGTTTTTGGTGATCAGATGGTTTACGCTGATTCAGCCTTTTTCGAGCTTTTTACTTTTCAACTGAAACAAGGCGAATTCAAAAGCTTCCACGACAAGGGTAAAGTATTTATCAGCGATAAGATTGCCAAAAAGTACTTTAATCGAGAAGATGTAGTTGGTAAACAACTCACTCAAATCATTTTGGGCAAAGATGGTGTGCGAAGACCTAAAGAGTTTGAGATTGGCGGTGTATTCGTAAAACCTCCACAAAACAACAGTTTTGGATTTGATGTAATTACGCTTTTTGATAACTATTGGGACATCAATCTCGATCCCGAGGTTACGGAAACAAATTGGAAACGCTGGACGCATGTTTTGTTTTTACAAATTGATAATCCTGATCGAGTGGCAAGAATCACAAAAGAACTCCAACAATACATTGAGCCACAAAACAAAGCACGTGAAGATTTTAAAATCAGCTCATACTATCTCGAAAACTTTAATGGACTGATGCAGCGTAACCGTGAAAACCCGAGACTGGACAGTGATTTTTTAGGTGGAGGAATTCAAGGGGAGGCAGTTACAGTGCCGGCAATCATGGCGGCATTGTTATTATTGTTGGCCTGTTTCAATTTTACTAACACTTCTATTGCCATATCGAGCAAGAGATTAAAAGAAATTGGTATTCGTAAAGTAATGGGCAGCATGCGCCAGCAATTGATAATTCAATTCTTAGGAGAAAATTTGATTTTGTGTTTTCTGGGATTGATTGCTGGTTTATTGATGGCCGAATGGTTAGTGCCAGCCTACGATAACATGTGGACATGGATAGATTTAAATCTGAGTTATACTGAAAATGCCGGATTCCTTTTGTTTTTGGTTATACTTTTGGTGATCACTGCGTTAGTGGCAGGATCGTATCCTTCATTTTACATCACTTCATTTGAGCCGGTGAGCATTTTGAAAGGGAAGGCTAGATTTGGTGGCACGAATTGGTTTACACGCATTTTATTAGGCGGGCAATTCGTCATTTCCCTGCTCGCCATCATTATGGGTGTGGCCTTTTATCAGAATGGCGAGTATCAAAAAAATTATGACTTAGGATTTACCACGCATGGTGTAATTTCTGCTTGGGTCAATAATGAGAGCGGGTATAACACTTATCGCGATGCATTGACATCTAACAAAGATATTGAGCTCATAGCAGGCACGAGAAACCATGTTGCAAATTCACGCTACAATGATCCTGTAAAGTATGAATCCATCGAGCGTGAAGTGGATATTATGGATGTAGGCGAAAATTACTTTGAGGTAATGAATATGACTTTATTGAGTGGTCGAAAATTTGAGAAAGATTCTGAAACAGACCGGAAAGAATCGGTAATTGTTACTGAAGAGTTTGTCAAAGAGTTTGGTTGGAAAGATTCACCTATCGGTAAACGGGTGGTTTGGATGGACACGGTACAATTGTACGTAGTGGGTGTGATGAAGAATGTGTACACGCAAGCGCTGTGGGGCCCTTTGAAACCATTGATGTTCCGCTATTCAGCAAAAGAAAAGTATCAACAACTTTTAGTAAAGGTAGAGCCAACAAAAATGGCTTCTGTTAACGAGTTCATGGAGAAGAAATGGAAAGAGGTTTTTCCGAATACGCTTTATACTGGACGATGGATTGATGAGAATCTACAAGAGACGAATGAAATCAATTCCAATGTATCTGTCATGTTTGGTTTCCTTGGATTCTTTGCAGCACTTATGACCGCCATAGGATTGTATACACTTGTTTCGCTCAATATTGAAAAGAAAATGAAGGAGATTGGTGTGCGTAAAGTGTTGGGAGCTTCAATAGCTAATATTTCTGGGGTGATAAATTTCGAGTTCATAATTAACCTAGGTATCGCCACAATTTTAGGTGGAACACTCGGGTATTTTGCAACAGATATACTCATGGATTCCATTTGGGAATATTATTTGAAATTAACTTTAACATCATTGTTAGTATCAGTTTTAGTGATGGTTTTGATTGCGTTTGCTGCTGTTGGTTACAAAACAATTTCAACGGCTTCTCTGAACCCAACAAAAACATTACGCGATGAATAAAATAGAGAACAAAAGTTACAGCACGACTGTAACTTTTGCTTTCGACAAAGCGTCTAACTGACAAAATCAAAAGTACATGATAAAAAACTACTTGGTTGTTGCGCTTCGCAACATTCGGAAGCATTCGTTTTATTCGGCTGTAAATATTTTTGGGTTAGCAACGGGTATAGCAGCCGCATTATTCATTCTGGTATACATTGTGGATGAGTTAAGCTATGACAATTTTCATAAGGATGCTTCCAGTATTTATCGAATTGGGTTGCGCGGAAAAATTGGAGGCCAGGAATTAGAAACAGCCAGTTCGTGTCCGCCACTGGCCACTGCGCTTGTAACCGAGATCCCCGGAGTTGAAGCAGCAACGCGCCTGAATCGCAGAGATAACATGGTTTTTAAGAATGGAGACTTGGCATTCACAGAAGATAAAATCTTTTTTGCAGACTCCAATTTCTTTCAGTTTTTTGATTTCGAATTATTAGAAGGAGACCCGGCCACTGCATTGAAAGAACCAAACAGCATTATTTTAACTCCGGATCTAGCATCAAAGTATTTTAAAGAGTCTGCCATTGGTAAGTTGCTTACCATTGGCAATCAAAATCAATCGTATAAAGTAACAGGCATTGCCGCTACGCCACCACACAATTCACATTTCACATTTGCGGCACTCATCTCTACTAGCTCAGATAAAGAGTATTACAATTCGCCTTATTGGTTGAACAATGGTTTGTACACCTATTTCAAGAAAAATGAAGCAACGCGAATAGAAGATATCAACTCTAAGTTGAATGCAATTACAGATAAACACATAGCCCCTGAAGTCGAGCAATTCTTGGGTAGTTCAATTGAAAAATTTAGACAAACCGGAAATGAGTATGGTTATTACACCATGCCATTGCTGAATTCAAGATTGCACTCTACTTGGAACGATGACATTGAAGCACAAGGAAACATCACATACGTTTACGTTTTTGGTGGAGTCGGCATTTTTATTCTGTTGATCGCCAGTATCAATTTTATGAATTTGTCAACTGCCCGTTCGGCGGGTCGTGCTAAGGAAGTGGGCTTGCGCAAAACACTCGGTTCGGTTCGCAATCAAATGATCGGACAGTTTTTAGCCGAGTCCTTGATGTATGCGATGATCGCTACCATTCTAGCTTTTATATTGGTAGTACTATTATTGCCACAATTCAATTTGCTTTCAGGCAAAGCATTGCCCATGATCTCCATTGGCAATCCATTGGTTTTGCTCTGTGCTGTTTTATTAACTTTCATTGTCGGCTTGTTAGCCGGAAGCTATCCAGCTTTTTATCTCACCAGCTTTAGTGCAGTCGAAGTATTGAAAGGAAAAGTAAGAGCCGGTTTGAAAAGTAAAGGTATTCGCAGCGGGCTGGTTGTATTTCAATTTGCACTTTCTATCATTTTAATTATTTGTACCACCACGGTGTATCAACAAATAAAGTATTTGCAAGCTCGCAATGCTGGGATGGATAAACACAATGTGTTGGTCATTAATAATGCCGGACGTTTAGGAACTAGTCAGACAGCTTTTAAAAATACATTGGCGACTAAAGCTGGCATTGAGAAGATCAGTTTTACGAACAATGTTTTTCCGGGCGTAAACAATACAACGGCCTTTCGCAATGCCCTGACGCGCAAAGACCATATTATGGGAACTTACTTTGCAGATTATGATCATGTGGATGTATTGAAACTGGAATTGTTGCAAGGACGATATTTCTCGCGCGATTTCCCTTCAGATTCAAATGCAGTAGTATTGAATGAAGCGGCAGTTCGCGAATTAGGATGGGATAAACCACCGCAAGAAAAATTAATCGTATTCGGTGGAGATCAAAGCAAAGGCGTTGTGACGGAGATACCAATGAATGTAATAGGCGTTGTAAAGGACTTTAACTTCGAGTCGTACAAGTTGAAAGTGCGGCCTATGGTTATTCGATTGACCGATAAATCCAACAACTTATTGGTGCGTTATTCCGGTACTTCTGAAAGCACAGTGAAAGAAGCAACTGCACTTTGGAAGGAGTATGCTTCCGGGGATCCTTTGGAGTATGCTTTTTTAGATCAGAATTTTGATGAGCTTTTTCGCGAAGAGCAACGACTCGGTTCATTATTCACTGTATTCACCGTATTGGCTATTTTTATCGCCAGCCTTGGATTGTTTGCTTTAGCTGCCTTTACAGCGGAGCAACGCACGAAAGAAATTGGAATACGCAAAGCCTTGGGTGCGAGTGTTAGCGGAATTACAACTTTATTGTCAAAAGAATTTACCGTATTAGTGCTGATAGCTATCGTATTGGCAATAGTTCCTGCATACTATTTGCTCGATTACTGTCTGGGTCAATTTGCGTATCGTGTTCAAATTACGTTCGCTATTTTTGCGATCAGTTCTTTAGGTGCTTTGTTTATTGCTTGGATCACCGTTGGGTTTCAAGC
>JABFSO010000276.1 GCA_013140555.1 Cyclobacteriaceae bacterium
GGTATAAGATATCACGATAAAGTATTCTATGTCCGAATCAGTTTCGTTTAAGAATAGCGTCTCAAATCCTGTTTCACTGCTGCTCACATTGTAGGTCGTTCCAACATCAGTAATGGAAGTTGAATTGTAGGTAACTCCCGATTGAAGATAGAGATCGAGATTGACGGAATTTACATTGGCTGTAGCCGAACTGAGTCGCCAAACTAAATCCTGTTGTAACTTCGATTGGGGCGTTGTTTCGTTGTCGGTAATCGTCAATGCAAATGATTGATCAGCGGATGTGGTGCTGAGTTTGGCATTGCTTCCGGCTATGGATTGTAACGTGAATGTAATTTGATCATCACCATCCAATTGCGCATCATCAACAACTTGCACAGAAATCGTTGCTGACGTTTGCCCTGCTTTAATCGTAAGTGTGTTGGCAGATGGCAACGTAAAATCTCCTCCCAAATACACTGTAGTATCAGAACTAGTCCATGCATACGCAACATTTATGTCCGCTGTCGGTGCCGGACTGGCAGTCACCGTGATATTGATTGTTCTAACAGACTCACTGTAAGTGGCACTAGAAGAAGAAAACTTAATGACCGATACAGAGGTAGAATCATCAGAACAAGAAGCAGCTGCGATCCAAATAAAAAAGCAAACACACACACTGAAACGAGATGATCGTTGGATGATCACTTGACAATTTTCTTTCATAACCGATAGATTATTTTGTAAATCATTTGCACGAATAACGGACATTTGATTTCAAACTATACGGCAAATCTTTAAAAGTCGACAAACACCGATTTTGTGTATCTCAATCGTTTAGAATTCTACACAAACCATTACAACTGATGGATAAATATATAGTTTGATTTAAATCAGGTTACTCTATATGAGGAGAAAAGCCCTTTCCCATTCTGTAAACTTATAGCTCCACATAGTCTCCCCCTTACGCATACGATGCGGTCATCAACTAAACTTTTTAAACAACAAGCATTGATTTAAAACGCATATAATAAGTTCATCCACCTTTTGGTAATTTCACTCGATGCGTTTAATAAGTGTATTAGACAAGGCGCAGCGTCATTTGCGCTAAACTGTGGGGAGATCATTAGTAAGAAAATAAATTCGATGGCAGCTTAAATACTATCACAATCTCGGCCAACCCAGTTGATCTGCCTGTTGATTGTAAAGTTGAATTGCCATGGCTTCATTGGTAATGTGATAGCGGGCTCCAATATACTTTACGATTTCTCCATTTTCATCTTTGATAGGAACAATGGTAGCATCCACCCAATAGCTACTGCCATCTTTCGCGCGGTTTTTCACGATGCCTTTAAAAACTTTTCCAGCTTGAATAGATTGCCAGAATAACCGGAACAAATCCTTAGGCATATCCGGATGACGAACTACATTATGCGGTTTGCCAATTAGTTCGCTGCGTTCGTATTTCGCTACTTGACAGAACTTTTCATTTACAAACGTAATCGTACCATGCAGATCGGTTTCAGATAAAATGGTGGTGAGTCCGAGTACATGTTCACGTGTTTCCGCCAGCACACGCATCGTTTGGTTATCTTTCAATTGACTTTCCAATTGTTCTTGAATGGCGTGCAACTCTTCCATGTTTTGTCGCAGCTCTTCTTCTTGTGTACGTAATTCTTCCATTTGCTCCATCCGCTCGGCCTCTAACTGTACACGATCAGAAACGTCACGCACAATGCCCGTAAATATCCGACTTGCTCCTACTGTTGCTTCATTCACAGCCAACTCCACCGGAAATAAACGACCATCTTTGCGACACGCCTGCATGGCACGTGTCTGCCCGATTATTTTTGCCTGACCGGTAGCGAGATATCGCTGCAAATAGCCGGCATGTTGCGAGCGATGTGGGTCAGGCATAATCATGGAGATATTTTTTCCAATCATTTCATAAGCAGAATATCCAAACATCTTTAAGCAAGATTCATTCACGGTTTCAATCACACCTTGTTCGTTGATGGTGACTATACCATCTACAGCCGAATCTAAAATGGCGTTTAACTTATTATTTTGCTCTTCAGCCTCCAGCGATTTGCGTTCCATCGCTTCCTGTGTAGCATGCAATTCCTCCAGGTTTTGCCTCATCTCCTCTTCCTGCGATTTTAGTTGCTCGGTTTGGGTTTGTGTGGCATGCAAGAGCGCTTTGGTTTCATCGTTCACCTGTATAGAGCGAATCACCATGGCAAATCCCTCGCACACCTTTTCAACAAACTTTATTTTGTAGTCGGGCAATGGAGTAAATCCGGCCAATTCAATTACGCCTACTTTTGTTTCGTTGTTTTTGATGGGAATCAATAAAAGGAAATCCGGATTGGCGTCTCCCAACCCGGAGGTGATAGTTAAATAACCCTGTGGCACTTTAAGTATCACGATTTTGTCATTTTCTAAATAGCACTGCCCCACTAAGCCTTCATCCTCTCCGATCTGTTTGGTTAAATATTTTTTGCGATCGTACGCATAACTCGCCACCAGTTGAAGGATACCTCCATCGCGCTTTGGTTGATGCGTAAACACAAAGCCTTGCACCAGCCCGAGGTATTTAACTAAATTCATGATCACGATGTCGGAGAGTTGCACAAGGTCTGATGTAGTGCGAAAAATCTCTCCAAAGCGGGCATGCCCTTCTGCCACCCATTTTGCTTTCTCATCTTCTTCTCGCTGATGTTTGAGCTTATTCTTTAATGAAGTGAGTAATTCAATGATACGCACATTTTGAAAAGCGTAATGCTTCTCAGCAAAATCAGCTTTCTCAATATCGCTGATAAAAAGCTCAACCTGATTCAATTCTGTTTCACTCCTTTTCTGATCTTCCAGCAGAGCTTCTTCTCGTTTCATCAACATCTTCTGAAAATATTTAAATACTCCTCCTAATATGATTGGAGCCAAGAGAATAATCCAGTGAAGAGGGCCACGTAAATAAAGCGAGGCAATGGAATCAACGCTGAGCGGTAATTGACTGTACAACAAATCGCAAATGATCGCTATCACCGGAAAGATAATACCTATAATCACTCCGGTATAAGTAATGTTGAACTCGCCTTTGTTTGTTTTCATATAATTTGGGGGTTATTCGAGGGACTATCTATTCGCAAGTCACCAGTTTGATCAATGACCCAATGGCTACGTAAACATATCAAACCGTATCGAACTAGCCATTGATAAAAGTCAATGTAAGGTTTAACTCGATTTTGCCATTTCTTAAAAGAGCACGAATTATGATATAGATCATATTATTCAAGTTCATTTGATTTGCCCGGTTTCATTTACAAAAATGGAATTCAGTTAATTCTTCTTTTCATGACCCAAATCATAGGGCAATCCATCCAGTTTTAATCACTTGCAAGTGGATTATGCTTTGCCAAAAGCACAACATCAACGAAAGATTATGTGACACCTTAAAACCATTATTGACGAATGAAACAACAAACACTAGAACTAGACTACATCAACCCCCTTCAAGAAAAAGTAAATCGCTTTACACGTGCCAATCTATTAAAACAAGCGGGCCTGTATCCGTATTTCCGTGTAATCGAGTCGGATCAGGATACAGAGGTAATTGTGAATGGTCAGAAAGTTTTAATGTTTGGTTCCAATAGTTACTTAGGTTTGACTAATCACCCGGAAATAAAACGAAAGACAATAGAGGCCGTAAAGAAATACGGATCTGGCTGCGCGGGATCTCGTTTTTTGAATGGCACTCTTGATATTCACTTAGAATTAGAAGAAAAGCTGGCCGACTTTGTTGGCAAGGAAGAAGCCATTGTATTTAGCACCGGCTTCCAGGTAAATATCGGAGTGATCCCTGCGTTGGTTGGTCGCCACGATTACCTCATCCTCGATGAATTGAATCATGCCTCCATCATTGAAGGCGGATCACTTTGTTTAGGTCAAGTACGCAAGTACAGGCACAACAACATGGAGTCGCTGGAAAAAGTATTAGACAACTGCGCCCCCGACAAACTTAAACTAATTGCACTCGATGGTATTTTCAGTATGGATGGCGACATCGCCAACTTACCTGAAATTGTACGACTGGCAGATAAATACAATGCCACGATCATGGTAGACGATGCGCATGCGCTGGGTGTGATTGGCGAAGGTGGACGAGGTACTGCTTCGCATTTTAATCTTACCCATCACACCGATTTAATCATGGGTACTTTCAGTAAATCTTTGGCATCCATTGGTGGCTTCATCGCTTCCGATCGTGCCACCATTCATTATTTAAAACACCATGCACGCTCATTGATGTTTAGCGCCAGCATCTCTCCTGCTGCCACGGCCAGCGCGCTAGCTGCTTTAGAAATTGTAAAAGCAGAACCGGAACGCATCGAACAACTGTGGACAAATACCTACTATGCCATGAGCGAACTGAGGCGATTAGGTTTTGATATCGGAGTTTCATGCACACCCATTATTCCCATTTACATTCGCGATGATGTAAAAACATTTCAGTTAGCACAAATGCTTTTACAGGAAGGCGTGTTTGTCAATCCGGTGGCATCGCCAGCCGTATCGAAAGAAAATTCATTGATCCGATTTAGCTTGATGGCTACGCACACACCTGCCCAAATCGAATCGGCCATCAACAAAATATATACGCTTGCCAAGCGGCTAGAAATTCTATAAGATGGAGATACGGATAGAAGAAGTAAAAGACCGAACTCAATTAGATCTGTTTATCAATTTTCCCTATCAACTATACAAGGGAAATTCGTGCTACGTACCTCCACTCCGATTCGATGAGGTTGCTACTTTATCGAAAGATAAAAACCCGGCATTCGATTATTGCGAAGCACGCTACTGGCTTGCCTATCAGCAAAACAAAATAGTTGGCCGCATTGCCGGTATTATTAACCACTCGTACATCCGTAAGTGGAATAATGAATACATGCGCTTTGGGTGGATCGATTTCGTAGATGATTTGGAAGTTGCCCGATTGCTTTTAAAACAAGTAGAAGATTGGGCCCTTGAAAAAGGGATGACTGCCGTGCATGGCCCCATGGGGTTCACCGATTTAGACCATGAAGGCATGTTGATTGAGGGATTTGATCAATTAGGTACACTGGCAACAATCTACAATCATCCCTATTATCCGGAGTTATTAAAGAAGATCGGCTATTCCAAAGACACTGATTGGTTGGAATACAAAATCACATTACCCAAAATAGTGCCGGAGAAATTAGAGAAGATTGCCGCAATTGTACAAAGAAGATTGGACTTGCGTGTGGTGCCGCTTCGTAAACCAAAAGATGTTTTGCCTTACGCACCTGAAATCTTCAAGCTCATCAACACCTCCTATGCTGAATTGTATGGTGTCGTTCCGCTTACCGAAAAGCAAATTGAATATTATACCAAACAATACTTTTCATTCATTCGAACGGATTTTGTTTCTCTGGTAACTGATGCCTCCGGCAAGTTGGCAGCATTCGCCATCACCATGCCATCGCTATCATTGGCTTTGCAAAAAGCAAAAGGCAAACTTTTTCCTTTTGGATTTATTCATTTATTAAATGCGCTGCGAAAGAATAAACTGGGCGATTTGTATTTGATAGCCGTGCGCAAAGATTTGCAAGGAAAAGGTGTGAACGCATTGCTGATGTACGAACTCACGAAGAGTTACATTAAGTTCGGAATTGAATATGCTGAATCCAATCCCGAACTGGAAGACAACAAGCAAGTACAAGCCTTGTGGGAATATTACGAAGTAAAGCAGCACAAGCGCAGGCGGTGTTTCATTAAACATTTGTAACTTGAAATAACGCAACTTGCCGCGATGAAAAATACAATTCTCATTACAGGTGCCAGCGGATTTATCGGGAGTCACCTGATCGATGAAGCCCTGCGTTTTGATTGGGATGTTTATGCCAGCGTGCGTTCTACCAGCAACAAAGCTTACTTAACGGATAAGCGGATTCATTTCGTAGAACTAGATTTTTCATCGCAACAAAATTTAGAAGTACAACTCGATGACCTAACTACTTCGATGGGCGGTTTTGATTATGTTATTCATAATGCCGGCATTACTTACGCACCCAAGAAAGAAGATTTTTATACAGTCAATACCCAATACACTAAAAATTTGGTGCAGGCATTGCAAGCCAAAGGTTTGCCCCGCAAGAAATTTGTGCTGATCAGTTCGCTAGCCATTTATGGTCCGGGCAATGCTGACACCTTCAAACCTATTCACGTGAATGATGCCCCTGCTCCTATTTCTACCTATGCCAAAAGCAAATGGCAAGGCGAGCAGTTCGTTCGGTCGCTCCATTCATTTCCTTATCTCATTTTAAATCCCACGGCAGTCTATGGCCCGCGCGATCGGGATTTTCTTGGATTGGTGAAGATGGTGAAACTCGGGTTAGAAGTATCCATTGGGAGCTATCGCCAAATGACTTCACTGATTTATGTGAAAGATCTCGCACGGGTAGTGATTGCCGCTACTCGATCCGAACTTCAGTACCGTTCTTTTCTCATCTCCGATGGTCAAGCGTATGATCAGCGATCGCTGGCGCAATTTGTAAAGCGTTTCCTGCATCGCAAAACACTTCGAATTACCTTGCCTTTAGCATTGTTTCAACTAGCTGTGAAGGCGATTGATCGTTGCTACTCCTTGCTGGGCACACAACCATTTTTGAATGAAGAAAAAGTAAAGGAGATCAGCAGTGCCAATTGGCTTTGCGATAGCGATGAAATTTGGCAAGAGCTAAAAATCACTCCACGCCACACCCTTCAAACAGGTTTGGAGGAAACACTGAAGTGGTATGAAGAGCAAAAATGGATTTAAGGTAAATCCGCATTAAAATAAAAAAGGCAGCTACTTTCGTAACTGCCTTTCTTTTAAGAGCCCCCTGTCGGAATCGAACCAACGACCTACTGATTACAAGTCATTTCAGGTAGCTTCTTTTACTTTCTCATGTTTTACAAAAGCCTAATTTTAGGCTAAAAATAGACTTTTACTTTCTTTTTTCTTCTCTTCTTTGGTGATTATAAGGTCATTTGTATGTATATTGTATGTATAATTAGAAGGTAATAC
>JABFSO010000382.1 GCA_013140555.1 Cyclobacteriaceae bacterium
AGAAAAATATGTACTGGACACTTGAATTAGCTTCGTATTTGGAAGATGCTCCTTGGCCTGCAACAAAGGATGAGTTGATCGATTTTTCTATTCGCTCCGGTGCTCCGCTCGAGGTGGTTGAAAATTTGCAAGAGTTAGAGGATGATGGACAACCTTACGAGAGTATCGAAGAGATTTGGCCCGATTACCCCACCAAAGAAGACTTCTTCTTCAACGAAGACGAGTATTAAAAGCAATCTATTCTGAGAAAGAACATAGAAGCCCTGCCAGTCGGGGCTTTTTTTATGGGCGGCCTGGCCAAGCGAGGCGCAAGGCCACCGGGCTGTTCGCTGCAAGTCCTCTCCCGCCATGTTCTCAAACGCTTAATGGCGGGATGCGGGCTTTCCGCTGCCATCCCTGGCCGATTGCACCATTCAAAAAACTTTCTGCACATTCATAACTTGTAAAGCTTTATTCCTATTACTTTCTTCGATTCTTAGTTAGAGAGGTGCTTTTTAAAATCTATTTAATGGAGCCCTCGAAAAATCGAACTACAAACGCGATTTTTTTAATACCTTTCTACTATACTTACAGGCTCCCCAAGTGCAATAGAGTTAAGGTTGTTAAAAATAATGCAATCATGGGAAAGCAAAACGAAATAAAGGTGTTTGATGAAAGAAAGGTTCGTTCTATTTGGGACAGCGAACAAGAGAAATGGTATTTTTCTATTGTTGATGTAATCGTCATTCTCACGGAACAATCTAAATGGCAAGGTGGAAGAAACTACTGGAAGGTATTAAAACATCGACTTTTAAAAGAAGGCAATGAAACGGTTACAAACTGTAACCAGTTGAAAATGTTATCCGAAGATGGAAAATTGCGAATGACGGACGTAGCAGACACAGAACAACTTTTCCGGCTTATTCAATCTATTCCTTCACCTAAGGCCGAGCCTTTCAAACTTTGGCTAGCAGAAGTTGCCTCCGAACGTCTTGATGAAATGCAAGACCCTGAGCTGACGATTGATCGAGCTCTAGATCAATATTTGAACTTAGGCTATTCTGAAAATTGGATCAACCAGAGACTGAAGAGCATCGAAGTACGAAAAGAATTAACAGATGAATGGAAAAAGCGAGGCCTTAAAGAAAGCATTCACTTTGCAACACTTACCGATATCATTACCAAAGCTTGGTCAAACAAGACTACTAAAGAATACAAAATATTGAAGGGGTTAAAAAAGGAAAACCTGAGAGACAATATGACCAATCTGAACTTATATTGAATATGCTTGCCGAAGCATCAACGAAAGATATATCTCAAGCAGTTCAGCCAAAATCATTTGATGAAAGTAAAATCGTTGCTAGTCAGGGTGGACATGTTGCTAAAGTGGCCTTAAAAGAGCTCGAAGCCAAAACCGGAAAGAAGGTTGTTTCTTCAGTGAATGCGAAAGGCATTTTGAACGAATATAAGGAGGTAAAGAAAATGAGCCAAAGACGTTCGAAAAAAAGTTAGGAGCTAACTAGTATTAACCATTTTTCCCATCCATCAACGCCTTCGCCACAATCAAATCCTCGGGCGTAGTGATCTTGATATTTTCGTAGCTTCCTTCAAATAGAGAGATGATATGCCCTGCGCGCTCGGCTACACTCGCATCGTCTGTTAAGCTGGCATCTTCTTTTATTTCGTAGGCTTTCTTGATCAGTTGCAGATCAAAAGTCTGTGGCGTTTGTATCAATCTGAATTTTGAACGATCCATCGCTTTTGTATTGTCCTGATCCGTCATTCTTATGGACTCTTTCAATCGCACAGCCGCCACAGCTGATTGATGCACCGCTGCCAATCGGAAAGATGCCCCGATGATATCTTCGCTCACCAGTGGTCGCACGCCATCGTGAATGGCAACCAAGCCTTCGCCTTCCAACAAACTTAGTCCATTTCGCACGGATTGAAATCGACTATCACCTCCTTTTTGGAGTAACAAAGGCTTGGTGAAATGATACTTTTCACAAATCGAATTCCAAATTCCAAAGTCATCCTCCGGCAATACCAGCACCACTTTGATTTTTTCAGAATAGCGATAAAAAGCCTCCAACGTATGAAGCAGAATAGGCTTTCCGTTTAGTTCAAGAAATTGCTTGGGCAAAACGCTTTTAATGCGAGTGCCTTTGCCTCCGGCAACAATTATTACATATTCGGGTTTGTTCACCATGCTGTCTCTTTGTAATCCAAATTAGAAAAAACAATTTGGTTCGTTAGCTTTACTAACAAATAAGAATGTTATGGGTTTCCTTCGGATACTTTTGGTGGCGTTTAACACAGCCATTATCACTTACCTCGTTTATAGACTGGTGCAAATCTATCGATCTGAGTCATCCTACAAGGCAGTTATCCTGATAGCCGGAATAGTATTGTTGCTATTACCCATTACTGTTTTAATCGGATTTATTAAACCAACTGTTATTTACGTGTTGATTTATCCAATAGCCATAGGCTCCTTTATTTTCCTAATCAAAAGCGAAGTCTGATTATACAATCAACATCGCATCGCCATAGGTAAGGAACTTATATTTTTCCTTTTTGGCAGTTTCGTAGGCTTTCATCACCAAATCATAACCACCAAAGGCTGCTGTCATCATCAACAAGGTAGACTCGGGCTGATGAAAATTCGTGACCATGGCACTGCAAATCTTAAAGTCGTAAGGCGGGAAGATGAATTTATCCGTCCATCCTTCGCGTTCTTTTAATCTATTATTGGCAGAAACAGCAGATTCCAATGTGCGCATCGTGGTTGTACCGATAGCACAAACACGGTTTTTATTATCCAAAGCCTGATTCACAGTTTTAACTGGTTCACTGTTAACGATAAAATTTTCCGAATCCATTTTGTGCTTCGTCAAATCTTCTACATCCACTGCACGGAAAGTGCCCAAGCCAATGTGCATGGTTACATAAGCCATATCAACACCTTTCAACTGCAAGCGCTTTACCAATTGCTTGGTGAAGTGCATACCGGCAGTAGGTGCGGAAACAGCGCCCTTGTGCTTGGCGAAGATAGTTTGAAAACGTTCTTTATCAGCAGGCTCTACTTTGCGCTTAATGTATTTAGGAAGTGGTGTTTCTCCCAAGGTTTCTACGATCTTGTCGAAAGCTGCAGAATCTCCATCAAACAAAAAGCGAATGGTTCTACCACGTGAAGTAGTGTTGTCGATTACTTCGGCCACTAAATCGCCATCACCAAAATACAATTTGTTGCCAACACGAATTTTACGAGCAGGATCTACCAAAACATCCCACAGGTGCATTTCGGCATTCAGTTCGCGAAGCAGAAATACTTCTATTTTGGCTCCGGTTTTCTCTTTGCGGCCATACAAACGTGCCGGAAACACCAATGTGTCGTTGGCAACCATTACATCGCCATCATCAAAATAATTGACAATGTCTTTGAAAATTTTATGTTCTATTTTTCCGGTGTCTTTGTGTAACACCATCATTCTGGCTTCGTCTCTGTTTTCGGCTGGGTGATTAGCGATTAGGCTGTTGGGGAGTTCGAATTTGAATTCAGATAATTTCATAAGCTTACGGGCTTTTAGATCCGGTACTTTTCCGGATTTGTAAATAAGGTTGCAAAAATAGGGATTTGTTTGGTACTTGAAATAAAAATAGGTTTTCTTAATCCAAAACGCACAAAACAGCGTTAAAACGCCATGCTTACAATTCGACTCATTCTTGAAAGTTTAGGTTTCGCCTGGAGAGCTCTCCGTTCAAACTTGTTGCGCACCATTTTATCACTTCTTGGTGTTACGATTGGTATTTTTTCCATCATAGCCGTTTTGACGCTGGTTGACTCACTTGAAAAGAATATTCGGGATAGCCTTAATTTCTTGGGCAGCAATGTGATTTATGTAGATAAGTGGCCCTTTACCGGAGGCAATAGCCGCGATTGGTGGAAAGATTATATTAAAAGACCCAACCCTTCATATAATGAGTATCGCTTTCTAAAAGCTAATTTAAAGAATGGTCAAACCGTATCCATCTATGCCTCGACTGGCGAAGTAACGGTAAAGAGCAAAAACAACGGCATCAATAAAATTCGGTTGAATGGTGCCTCTCTCGATTATGAAAAAGTATTCGAAGTGAATGTTGATCAAGGAAGATATTTTACAATTGACGAAGTGGAAGGTGGACGAAACGTAGTGGTACTTGGCTACGAAGTTGCTAAAGCACTCTTTCCAAAAATAGAAAATCCAGTTGGCAATTATGTAAAGATTAAAAACCTGCGCTTCTCCATAGTTGGTGTTGTGAAAAAAGAAGGAGAGAGTTTTATGGGCTTTACTAGCAACGACTACAGTTGCATTATTCCATACGATGCCTATCGTAAATTGTACCAAACTGGTTCGGGACGCTGGAATGAAATTGGTTCGCACATCGGTCTGAAGGGCTTCGATACTGATTTTGGTTTGGTCGAATTAGAAAATGAAGTTCGTGGTGCAATGCGTGTGCGAAGAGGATTAAAACCTTCGCAAAAAGATAATTTTGAATTGAACAGACCCGAAGCCATTGGTAATGCCATTAGTGGGTTATTTGATGTATTGGGAATAGCCGGATGGATTATAGGGGGATTTTCTATGTTGGTAGGAGGGTTTGGTATTGCCAATATTATGTTCGTATCTGTAAAAGAAAGAACTAGCATAATTGGATTGCAGAAATCACTAGGTGCAAAGAATTATTTTATTCTATTCCAATTTCTGTTTGAATCCATATTCCTCAGCTTAATTGGAGGCCTTGCAGGTTTTTTCTTGGTCTGGCTACTCACGCTAGCTTCTTTTGGAAGTTTAGTGGTGGTACTATCGATTAAGAATATTGTACTTGGATTGGGTGTTTCTTCGATCATCGGGTTAGTAGCAGGTATTATTCCAGCTGCCATGGCTGCGCGCCTCGACCCAGTGATTGCAATCAGAGCGAATTAAGGGGTAAGAACGTAAAGCGATAGCTCGACAACTATTTTGTTTGGCTATTACAGATCTGTTAAGAGAATTTTTTGAGTGTGAAGAAAAAGGTACTTCCTTTTCCTAACTCACTTTCCAACCAGATTTCGCCACCGTTTCTTTCAACAAATTCTTTGCAAAGAATTAAACCAAGTCCGGTGCCTTTTTCATTGGCAGTGCCTCGTGTACTGTAACCGGTAGTTTTTTCAAAGAGTAATTTTTGAACCTCCGGACTAATGCCAACACCTTGGTCTTTTACAGAAATGATATAGTTGTTATCATCTTCTTTGGCGGCAATCTCAATCAAGTGCCCTGCTTCCGAAAATTTGATTGCGTTGGTTAATAGATTTCTCAACACTAGATTAATCATGTTGCTATCGCCTAATGCAAATTGCGAAGGTGTAATCAGGTTGTTGATCTTTATTTCCTTCAAGTGTAAAGAGGTGAGTAATGTAATGTTGCTTTCGGCTAATTGATTCAAATCAATTTTTTCAAACTGAATTTTCAATTTATCCATTTGCAACAATGTCCAATCCAGTAGGTTATTGATCAGTGTTTTGGTGTGATTAAACTGCACACGCAATTCTTTATTGAGTTTCTTAAACTCGTCTGGAGAGATTTTATCCTTATCCATCAAATCCAAAATCCCAGCCAACGCATTCATGGGCGAGCGCAAATCGTGTGAGATAATAGAGAAGAACTTATCTTTTACTTTGTTCAGTTGCTCTAACTCAACACTTCGTTTTTTAATTTCATCCTGATGCTCTAATAGGAGTTTGTTTATTTTTATTCTGCGCTGCCCGCTTCGATAAACCGTGAACAATAGAATGCCAGTAAGGGCAATTGCAACCACCAAAATATTGCTAATGAGTTCCTGCTTTTTAACTTCGCCTTTGCGAAGCTGCTCCATTTTAGTGAGCGCTTTTATCTGTTCCTCTTTAGAGGCTGTTTCAAATCGAACCTGATCTTGCAAAAGTTTCGCCTGCATTCCTTGACTAAACAGACTGTCTTTAAGTTGCTGATGTTGTCTATTATAACTCAAGGCTTTCTTATAGTCTCCACTTTCTTCTAATAACTTAGATAAGTTTTCGTAGCACTCAATCTCGAGTGTCCAGGCATTTAGCTGGTGGGCAATTTCAGCACTGCGTTCTATTAGTTTTTGAGCGTCAGCAAATTTGCCTTCGTTCATAAAAACTAACCCACGGCCCAAATCAATTTGAGCCAGCCCATACTGATTATCATTTTTTTTGAAGGAAACAAAAGCAGTATCGTAGTAGTTAAGAGCGAGCGTATTGTTGTTTAAGAGCCGGTAGGTTTTGGCAATATTGAGCACAATGCTTGGCTCCAGTTCGTTGATACTTAGTTTTCTTTCACGAGTAAATTTGAGAGAAAGCTTTAAAGCCGTAAGTGCGGAATCATACAGTTTCTTTCGAATGTAGACATCACCAATTTCACTGTAGTGATAGGGTTCACCTTCCAAATCTTTTATTTCATTACTGATTTTTAGAGATAAATTGAGATAATCAACCGCACGATCAAATTGCCCTAAATCTTTAAAAACCACGCCAATATTATGTAGAGAGATAGCCTGTTGCAATTTATGTTTCGCAGAGGTTAGTGCGATCCGGTAACTCTGTGTATGATAAAAATAGGCTTCATCAAATTTTCCCAAAGAAGAGTAATTCGTACCCAAATTATTATAGGCAGTTGCAATTCCTGTACTATCCTTCAGTTGATAATAAATGTTAAGCGCTAAGTTGTTGTACTTAATGGCAGAGGCAAAATCGCCTTGAATACTTTTTAAAGAACCATAACTTGTATATGCATTTCCCTTATATGAGGTTGATTCTTTGTTGAGTTCAGCAATTTCAATGGCTTTTTCTGCGAAAGCTAAACTTTTACTGATATCTATAAACTGATAATCGCCTATCAACTTAAATAGGATATTCAATTTGGTTGAATCGGCATTTGCTTCTTTTAATTGGTTGATCAAACTATCCTGCGGAGTCTGCGATCGAGCAGATGCAAAGATGAAGCAACAGGCTACTAGAATGGGGAGAAACTTTCGCACGGTGAATTACTTTCGTATAAGGTGAATAA
>JABFSO010000358.1 GCA_013140555.1 Cyclobacteriaceae bacterium
CCTCAGCAGATAAAATAAATAAGGCGGGCTCTTGATCTTATCGTACGATGTGATGCGAAGACACTGAGATTTAGGATTTAAAGATTTAGAGGGTTGCGAAGATTTTATTTCTCAAAGAAAGAAATAGATCCGCCCACCCAGGTTTTGTCTTTGTTATACTTTACGCCAATCATTTCGCCCCGACTCAGTCGAGCGAGGTTCGTGATCAACTCGGGACGAGCTTGGCCTTCATCCCAAATGTAAAGCAAACGCAACTCGGCTTTCACCAATCCATCGACTGCTTGCACAACGGGTTCGTATTTTACTTTGCGCTGCAACATAAAATTCTTTCGTTCACTCAACGGTATGGCATCAATGTCTTCTCGCTTTACATGAAATATTACACCACTTCCGGAAAAAGAGAAGAGCGGTTTTAATACGTAGTTTTCTAAATCAGTTGGAATGATTTTTACATCGCTCAAGAACGAAGATTGCGGCACCGCGCTGCTTTGCAGAAACGGCATGGTGTATTTGCTAATTTTGAAAAACCAATTGGGGTGCCCAGCCCACTCCACGTCTACATCTTCAGTGAGATGAAACTGAGTTTGCAGATCTTTTTGTTGTAGCAATTCATCAAAAATCACTCGATTGTAAATTCGTTTGATAGGTACTTCTACGCCTTCCTTCAAATAAAACAATTGCTTGCCGCGAATGATCACGTCTCCGATGTGAACCAGTGGAATACCTAATTTATCTTGTGTGATGAGAAAGTCGATAGCGGTGTTTTGTTGCAGCGGATTGATTTCAAGTAGAACTACGCTTTCCGGATTGTGTCCATTTAAAATAGATTTCTTCAATCGTGCCCAATATTCAGCTGAAGTTTTTCCAAAGTGAAATTCCCACGCATCGCTGATCCGATAATGCTCTCTGAATTTAGATCCTAAAAAATCCTGATAGCCATACAAGGACGGGAACCCTTGTAATTCAATAAGCTGTGGAACTAATTCGCCATCTTCATTCGAACAGATAGCAAAATCCAACGCTAAGAATAATGTGTGATTTGTTTCGTGCGGCACCGCCAAGTTAGCGGGTAACGCTGCTTGCATTTTATTACTAAAGTCGGGCTGCACAATGAAATCGATAATTTCATTGGCACCCTTCATAAGTTTTGCCTTGAATTCTTTGCTGATAAAAACAGGCGACTCGGCTACGCGAAAGGGAATTTTGTAATTATAGGTAGTATTGAGGTCGTTCAGAAATTCCTGGTACTTCTGCTCGCTGAATTGTTGATTGAAAGATTCGCGGACAAGCGTTATCATACCAAAATATAATTCAATCTATGCTGAAAGGCCATCATTAAAAAGCGCGGCAGTACTGCGCGATTGGTTTGCATGATTTTGTCAGGGTCATTGAGGTGATCGAGCATTTCCCAATATTTCTTTTCCCCATGCTTCTCAATCACCAACTCTTTTTTGTCTTCGCGTAACAAGTATTTTCGCATACCCACTGCATCCGCTTCCGGGTGAAATTGAGTTCCGAAAAAAACATCATCAAACCGTATGGCCATCACAGCGCGTTCGAGTTCTACAGTGGGCCTGTATTTCTCAATGCAAAGCACAGAGCCACCCCGAGCTTTAATTTTTTCTTCATTGGGTTGCGTGATCTGGTAGTCGCGTGAGTCAACTGCCCAGAAAGGATCCCCCAACGAGCGGAGCAATGGGTCGTGGTGTCCTTCGGTAGTTTTGTGCATGGGCATGACACCAAAGAAGTAGATTTTCTTTTTGACACCAATCCATAACCATAATAGCGGCAATACACTTGAAACGAATGGCAAATCAACAACACATGCTTTTTTTGTTCAGGATTGTGGTGGTTGTAGTTGTGAATGGCGTCCATCAATCCAAAGTACTTTTTTTCCCAATAAGAGCCTTCGCTATCCAGAGGGCTTCCGGGGCCGCCACTGGAAATGTATGCATCGTATGATAGATCCGGCACTTCGCATGTTAAGCGTGTTTCGAAAATATCGTACTTCAGTGGGTTGTGAAAATCGACTGAGAGTTCTTCAATCAATTGGCGAATGCTGCGCATGCCTTCGTTGGCTGTTCCTTCATAAAGGTCCAGAATGGCTACTCGTAAAGAATTAGTTGCGCTCAACGATTTATTTGATTTAGGCTCCCAAATTTAATTGAAAGCATGATCGATTTAAAGGACATGTAAGATTTTGGAGGTATTCCGGATTAAATTCCCTGTAAAGTTTCGTAGGTGATGTAATCCACCACTTTTTCGAGGCTGCCCGTTTGCTGAAAGACGGCTAATTGCCGATCTGCACCCGTACCTTCCTCTAAAATTTTGTAAACATACTGCAGAGCATGGCGGCTACCAAGTTCATCGACCACATCATCAATAAACTCCAGCAATTCGAGAATAAGTGCTCGGGTATCTTTTTCTTGCTGAATGCCGAAGTCAATCAAGCGGCCATCTAATCCATAGCGCGAGGCGCGCCATTTGTTTTCGTTAATCAATGCGCGATTGTATAAAATGAAGCTCATGTTTTGCATGCGCAGTTTATACAGCTTGAGAACCAGCGCTTGAAAGATAGCAGTGATAGCAATGGTTTCTTCGACACGCATGGGCACATCGCATATTCGAAATTCGATCGTGTCGAAGAAGGGATGAACACGCACATCCCACCAGATTTTTTTTGCGTTGTCGATGCAGTTGGTTTTAATCAGTAGGTTGACATAATTTTTAAAATCATCCCAACTAGTAAATTGATCGGGAATGCCCGTGCGTGGAAACTTATCGAAAACTTTCGTGCGGAATGATTTGAACCCGGTGTTGCGACCTTCCCAAAAAGGTGAGTTGGTAGACAAGGCATATACGTGTGGCAAAAAATACCGCACCGTATTCATAATGTGAATAGCCATGTCTTTATCCTTAATGCCTACGTGCACGTGCAAACCGAAGATAAGATTGGACCGCGCGGCCTCTTGCATTTCGTTTACGATGGCATCGTAGCGCGGATTGGGTGTAATTAACTGCGTACTCCAATGGGAGAATGGATGAGTACCCGCTGCTCCGATTTTTAGATTGAGTCCGGCTGCTACTTGAGCTACATGCTTGCGCAGCTTTTTGATATCGGCCATGGCCTCGTCTACATTCTGGCAAATACCGGTGCCCACTTCCACCACCGCTTGGTGCATTTCGGCTTTCACCTGATCATTGAAGGCCAATGCGGAGCGTTCTACAATTTTTTGATCGTGCGATTTTAATTCCCGCGTATGCGGATCAATCACCATGTATTCTTCTTCTACTCCGAGTGTAAATTTTTCCATGTGGTAAGTTAGGTATTCTCGTTAAACATTTTTAGGTAGCAACTCTCTCATTTTTCTTTGTAAGATTTTCTTATCGGGTAAGTAGAGTTGATATTTTGAAACAAAAATTTTATTTGAAATTCCTCCCGTAGCATATTCTACCATTACTTCGCCTTTGTGTCTTGCTAAAATAATTCCAATGGGGGGATTGTCGGTTTCTGCATTTTGCTCGGCTTTAAAGTAGTTCAGATAGAGATTCATCTGACCAATATCATGGTGCTTTACATCTCTTACTTTTAAGTCAAACAACACAAAACATTTCAGGATACGGTGATAGAACACAAGGTCTATGTGATAATGCGTATTATCTATGGTGATGCGGAATTGCCTTCCCACAAAAGTAAAGCCTTTACCTAGTTCGAGAATAAAATTTTGGAGGTTATCGATTATCTTTTGTTCGAAATGCTTTTCAGAGTAATGGTGCTTTTCAGGAATGTTTAGAAACTCTAAAATATATGGATTTCTTACCAGATCATCATCGGTTGTAACTAGTTGCCCTCGTTGAGCTAGCTTCATTACACTTTTTCGGTTTTTGCTAAGAGCAATACGTTCGAATAGAGCGGTTTCCATTTGCCGTTGCAATTCTCTGACTGACCAGTTCTCATGAATAGACTGATGAAAATAGAAACTACGCTCAAGATCATCTTCAATTTTAATGAGCTCACAATAGTGAGACCATCCTAGTTGAAAGGATATAGTTTTGCCAAGATGTGTACGGCTTGATTGTTTTATCTTCCTCTTTCGCATTGATTGAGTTTGTCCAGACACTGTCTGGACAAACTCAACGGGTACGTGTCCAGACAGTGTCTGGATAGTTTTGTAAAGTTGATAGAAACGCCTCATAGCAAATAAATTTGAGCGAGAAAATCCTTTCCCCACATGAAAAGTCAATTCTTTTGAAAGCTCTAATATCAATTGCCTGCTGGATTTTTCATCAATATCTTCTTGCAGTTCTTTGAGGGCAATAAGTTTACCTACATTCCAATAGGTAATAAGTAATTCGGTGTTGATCTTTTGAACGATGCTTTGCCTAGCGCCTTCTACCAAATGTTTGATTTCGGCAATAAGACTTGCATGTTTGCTCTTTATGGGTTTAGCTTTTCTTTTGATTGATGTCTGCTTTTTCATTTTGAAAACACAAAACCTCTGTCAAGTTTTTAACAAAACTATTTTTTTGTTTTTGGCTTAACAGCCTTTTCCGATTTGGGCTTTTCTTTTGACTCGGCTTTAGTGACCAAAGTTTCATGGCTTTCAAAGTTGGCCACTCCATCTCTCACAAAAGTTCCCCAGGTCAAATTATCTTTCCCCGGCTTTTGAGCTTGTGCGCGTTCAACTGCCATTTTGCTGGCATGTTCAACCACCCAATCAAAATTTTCTTGTCCTACTGATTTGATATCGGCATCGGGTGCCGGATTACAAAAATCAATCGCATATGGAATGCCATCGCGCACTGCCATTTCTACGGTATTAAAATCATAACCCAATGAATGACATAGTTGTAATACGTAATCGTTTACCTGTTTCAATAATTTTGCCGAAGCAGGACCATTGTTGCTTTGATAGCGGAGGTGGTGCGGATTGCGTGGTTCGTATTGCATGATGCGCACATACTTACCACCAAGACAATAGCATCTAAAATAATCTTCGAAAATGATTTCTTCCTGCAGCATCATCACCAACTGTCCGGTTTCGCTGTAGGCTTTAAAGAAATCATCCATGTTGTTAAGTTTGTAAACACTTTTCCAACCGCCTCCAGCATGTGGTTTCATGTAAGCAGGAAACCCGATGTGCTCAAATATTTTTTCCCAGCTTAAGGGGAACTTTAAGTTGCTGAACGAAGAGTCGCTGGTATCGGTGGGGCGCTCGTGCGAGGGAAGGATCACCGTTTTAGGAACGGGTACTCCAATTTTTACGGCAAGCGCATTGTTAAAAAATTTCTCATCGGCACTCCACCAAAACGGATTATTAATAACGGCCGTTCCGCTGATCGCTGCGTTTTTTAAATAAGCCCGGTAGAAAGGAACATCTTGCGAAATGCGATCGATGATAACGGCATAGTCATCGCCCACGCCTTGTTGAACCATATCAATTAGCACAGGCTCGGCTTTGATATCCTTCAATCCCATTTTATTAATACGCTCTACAAATGCCTCCGGAAAGGAGCGCTCCATGCCATGTAGTATTCCGATTTTCTTCATATCAGTAATTTTAAATTGTGCAGATCGAGAATTTAGTTTTAAGTCAATTAAAGGTACACACCAATTTGGCAATATAAAATGATCGCAACCTCATTTAATTAAGGACAAATAGTGCGGAAACATTTCCCGCCAAACGGGCCAATCGTGGTTCGCACCTGAGCGCACATCCAGCCAATGGTGCATGCCTTTATTTCTTAAGATAGCTGCCATTTTTTCATTGGCATCCCAGCACATATCCTGCGTGCCGGTGCCAAGCACGGTGTAGGTATCCCACAAAAAGGAATTGTTAGAGCTGGGAAGAAAATCGGGCGGATTGTTGAAGTATGCATTGTCATCGTAGTAGCCATCCAACTGATCTTTGATGTCGAAGGCAGCCCCCATATTGAAAATGTATTTTACGACTTCCGGATGTTTAAATCCAAAATTAGAAGCATGATAGCCGCCAAAGCTGCAACCCGCAGTAGCCACTCGGTGCACGCCTGTTTCACGTTGTGCTAAGGGAACGAGTTCTTCCAATAACATTAAATCGTACCATATATGATTTTTGATGCGATCGGCAGGATGGATGGATTTGTTATACCAACTCAACCGATCAATCCCATCGACACAATAGATTTTTACCAACCCTTCATCTAAAAACCAATTGACGCTTTCAATTAGCTTGAAGTCTTTGTTTTCATAGTAGCGTCCCATTGAAGTGGGGAACAGAATTACGGGGTATCCGCGATGACCAAATGCTAATACTTCAATATCCTGACTTAATCGCGGTGAGTACCAGCGGTGCAGATGTTCGTGTGGCATAGTGTATTGGTTTTAGAATTCTTACTTTTGCGTCTTTTAAAGGTCAACAAAAAAAAGCTAAAGACAAACCGTGCCAGTTACAGAAGAGAAAAGTCTTTTACCAATACCTTACCGTGAAGAAAAAATTGCCGGTGTACATTCCAAGTTGCTCAACCGCGATGTGGATGTCAATTTGTTACTTCCGGATTTTGAAGAGGGCAGGAGATATCCGCTACTTTTATTAAATGATGGACAAGACATGTCGGCTCTGCGATTGAAAGAGCAGGTAGAGAATTTGGTCAATGAGCAGGCTATTGAGCCTATTATTGTTGCAGGTGTGGTAGCCGGAGATCGCTTGCAGGAGTATGGTGTGGCTAGTAAAAAAGATTACCTGAAACGGGGAAGTCGGGCGAAGGCCTATAGTCAATACATCACCACTGAATTATTACCGTATCTGGAATACAAATATCCAATCGCCCTTGAGTCGAGTCATCATGTAATGGCCGGCTGCTCGATGGGTGGACTCAGTGCGTTGGATATCGTATGGAATCATCCAAAGCATTTTGAAAAAGTGGGAGCTTTCAGCGGATCTTTTTGGTGGCGCAGACGCGACAGTCGTAGCCCTTTTTATTCCGATCACCGCGATCGCATCATGCATCACGAAATTAAGCACGGCAAGAAAAAAGACAATCTGAAGTTTTGGTTGCAAACCGGAACGCTCGATGAGCAAAGTGACCGAAATAAAAACGGGGTGATCGATTCGATTGACGACACACTTGATTTAATAGCAGAGTTAACCAAAAAAGGGTATCGCCCTTTTCATGATATTGTTTATCACGAGATAGAAAACGGTCATCACAACATTGAGACGTGGGCAGAAGCGATGCCCGTGTTTTTGAAATGGGCGTTTGGAAAATAATTTAGTAAATTCGTTGCATGACTGCTGATATTCCGGTACCGCCCCGCACCATTATGGAGGTTTATAAAATACTCCCTGAAGGAACGTTGGCTGAACTGATTAACGGAAAAATCTATATGTCACCAGCGCCAAATACCCAACACCAGCGAGCAATCAAATCTTTTTTTAATAAACTCAGCGCTTACGTTGAGCAAGCTTCTTTGGGAGAAATATTCATTGCTCCTTATGATGTTTATTTGGATGAGAACGCCAATGCGGTACAGCCTGACTTACTCTTTATCAGCAACAAAAACTCCGGTTTGATTAAAGCTCATGGAATTGTAGGCTCGCCTGATTTGATTATTGAGTTTCTTTCACCTGGCAACACAAGACATGATCTGTTCATCAAGAAGGAATTGTATGAGAAATTTCAGGTTAATGAGTATTGGGTAGTTGATCCGGCATCTACGGAAGTGAGTGTTTTTCAATTGGTGAATGGCGTTTTTGAATTAACAGGTAAAAGTAAGTCAGAGGTTTTCTCACCACTCTTCAACCAAACGTTTCATTTTTAACAATTCATCTTGAAAGTAGATACCATCATTTTTGATTTAGGTGGCGTTTTGATCGATTGGAACCCACGCTATCTCTACCGCAAAATTTTTAAGACCGAAGAGGAAATTAATTGGTTTTTAGAGAATGTCTGTACGCCTGAATGGAATGACCAGCAAGATGCAGGCCGCTCGTTTGAAGAAGCAACAAATGAGTTGATCGCTCAGTTTCCGCAGCATGAAGAAGCCATACGTGCCTGGTATGGACGCTGGCAGGAAACGATTGGCGGACGAATTCATGAAACGGTTGAATTGCTCAAAGAAATTAAGGATTCAAAAAAATACCGTCTGTATGCGCTCACTAATTGGTCGGGCGAAACATTTCCATGGGCATTGGATAACTTCGATTTTCTCCATTGGTTTGATGGCATTGTAGTTTCGGGCATCGAAAAAACCAGAAAGCCATTTCCGGAATTTTACCAGATACTTTTCGATCGCTATCAAGTCAATCCGCAACAAGCGCTCTTCATTGATGATAATCACAAGAATGTAGTAGGAGCCGAGGCCGTCAAGCTTCCGACCATTCATTTTAAATCAGCTGCCCAAGTTCGAGAAGAATTGATTCGCGCAGGGTTGATTTAATATCTTCTGTTTTGTTTATTTCCTCATCGAGAAATCAATAATTGTATCAAGTGAAATTCGATCGTTCAACGTTTTTGAATAATGGATTTTGCGGATGATGAGATTTTCATCCAATAGAAATTCAGCTGGCATGGTTGAGAAAGATTCGTTGCCGTCCATCGGATAGAGCGGAAGTTGCTTCATCTTTGCTTTAATGGCCGTTTGAATAAAGGTAGTAAGATGACTGAATGATGATTTCAGCAAAGAATTTTCAATTCCATAAATGGAGTACTGAGTCTTGGTTGGATCAGCAATCAGAGGCACGGGAGAAACTTCCTTGTGAAAAATACTTTTTAAAAGCAGTTCGCGGGTAGATTCAAAAAAGAAAATCATCTCCATGTTATTCTCCAATAGCTTTTCGCGAATGTTCATCAACGAGTGCACACGCAGATTACAGAATGGGCAACCGGCATGTCGGAAAAATCCAATAAAAACGCGTTTGCCTTTATAGTTTTTTAATTGAATGTTTCGATCGAAAATGTCGATGAGATTAAAGTCGGGAGCGGTTACATTTAAATCAACCAGAATGTTTTCTTTTGGGTAGGTCATGAAATAATGAGTTTGTATTTTGCTTATACCTACGAAGCTAGAAGGTGACTTGGATTTTTGCTAAGCCGTTTTTTTGATAGAATTCGAATTCAGGAAGCAGCCCAATTACACTTTCGCCACATTACCTGCCACTTGCATGGTTTCCAAGCTAGGTGAAGATTTCCCACCACGCGGTTCGATAGTCACGGCAAAGGTGGTCGGAAACTGATTGGCTTCTTTCATTTTTAGTAATCCTGCAATGGTAGAATCAAAAACTCCGCAATCAACGGGCTTGCCATCAATAATGGCCCATAATTGATATTGATTTTCTTTGGAAAGCGCTTTCATATTTTGAATGCTCAGATACACTTCTTTCGTGCGGGCATTCCAATACACAGAAGCGATTGATTGAGGGGCATTGGGCGTTCCTTTCATCACCACCCGCTCAAAGTCGGGATTGGTAGTGATCCGCACTTCGGTTTCAATTTCTTCCAAACGATTCTGAACCGTAGAGTAATCTTGTGCGATGCGTTGATTTTGCCCGAGCAACTGAGTGAGGTTCGATTGACTTTCCTGCCAGCGATTCCAATACGTGTACGCTAAAAAGGAACTAAATAGACCAAATACAATTGATGCGGCTGCCGCGTAGCGCCATGTCATGGATTCTGGACGGAGAGGTATAACAGAAGATTCTTTTTCTGTTTTTATTTTTTCAAACAAAGCGGTTTTTACAGACGCCCGTGGAGTAATGCTCGCTTTCAAGAGTAACTGCTCTGAGGTCGCCTCAATCTTTGCCAGCTCTTCTTTCAGCTCAGGATAGACTTTCAGTTTTACTTCCACATCGCGCATCTCTTCCAGTGAAAGATCACCTAACACGTAAGCCTCTAAAATTCCGGACGATATGTATTCTTCGATGTTCACTCGATGGACAATAAAGATCGTAATTCGTTCATGGCTAATCGCAATCGGGTTTTCACCGTGCCTAGCGGAATATTAAATTCTTCGGCTACTTCAGATTGCGTGTACCCTTTCAGATACAACTGACTGACAATAAATTGCTGTTCCACGGAAAGCTTTTGTAAAACCTCTTTCAAGCCAATGGCATCTACCTCCATTTCTATATTTTCTTGTCGGTCAATAGTACCTACGAGAAAATCGATGTCATCGGTTTTCTTTGCTTTCGAAGTTTCTTTGGATCGACTTTTGTCGATGGCCATGTTTCGTGCAATCTGAATCATCCAAGTAAAAAGTTTACCCTTCGAAGCATCGTATTGCTCGATTTTATCCCAAATCTTTAGAAAAACATCTTGCAACACCTCTTCGGCTATTTCTTCTGTGCGAAGAATGCGGAGAATCGCTCCATATATTGCCCCAGAATAATGATCGTACAGATAATCCAACGCCTGCCGATCTTTCTTTTTAAGTCGGCTAATTAGCTCGGATTCCGGTATGGTAATATTTTGTTTGATAGGGGGCAGTTTATTATAACATTAAATATAACACCCAAGAACGGGCTAAGTTTATTTTTTTACGAACGGTGGGGTTTAAAAGAAAAGGCCTTCCACTACAGAAGGCCTTTCGAAATCTGAGAAATCAAGAATTATAAGTGAATTACTTCACCATAAGCCGCTGCGGCAGCTTCCATAATAGCTTCGCTCATGGTAGGGTGTGGATGCACGGTTTTGATAACATCGTGCCCGGTTGTTTCCAACTTGCGTGCAGAAACAACTTCTGCAATCATCTCCGTCACATTCGCTCCAATCATGTGAGCACCTAACCATTCGCCATACTTGGCGTCAAAAATCACCTTCACAAATCCATCCGATGCTCCGGCAGCTTTCGCCTTGCCCGAAGCAGTGAATGGAAACTTACCAACTTTTATTTGATAACCTGCTTTTTTAGCAGCTTCTTCGGTGTAGCCTACAGATGCAATTTCTGGTGAGCAATAGGTACAACCTGGAATATTGCCATAATTCAAAGGCTCCGGATTTTGACCGGCAATTTTCTCCACACAGATAATTCCTTCGGCAGAAGCTACGTGCGCCAACGCAGGGCCGCTGGTAATATCGCCAATTGCATAAACACCGGGAACATTGGTTTTGTAATAGGCATCTACTAACACTTTGCCTTTTTCATTTTTAACGCCTACTTCTTCCAAACCTAAATTTTCAAGATTGGTGGTAACGCCCACAGCCGAAAGCACAATGTCAGTTTCAATTTTGATTTCTCCGTTGGGAGTTTTCACCGTGGCCACACAGCCTTTGCCGCTGGTGTCAACTTTGGTTACTTCCGAGTTGGTGTGAATGGTGATGCCGGCTTTCTTAAATGATTTTTCTAATTGCTTAGAAACTTCTTCATCTTCTACCGGTACTATGCGTGTTAAAAATTCTACGATCGTCACTTCAGTTCCAATGGTGTTATAGAAATAAGCAAACTCAACACCAATAGCGCCTGAGCCTACCACCAACATTTTTTGTGGACGCTCCGGCAAAACCATCGCTTCGCGGTAGCCGATAATCTTTTTGCCATCCAATTTTAAATTGGGCAATTCGCGTGATCTTCCACCTGTGGCTAGAATGATGTGTTTTGCATCGTAATCGGTTTTCTTTCCAGCAGCATCCGTCACTTCTACCTTGCCGCCTTTTTTCAATTTACCATGACCGGCAATTTGCTCGATCTTATTTTTCTTGAAAAGAAATTGTACGCCTTTGCTCATGCCGGCAGCCACATCGCGGCTACGCTTGATAATGGCAGTCATGTCAGGGGCAGCTTCTTTTACATCAATACCGTAATCCTTAGCGTGTTGAATGTATTCGAACACATTGGCGCTTTTCAACAAAGCTTTCGTTGGGATACATCCCCAGTTTAAACAGATTCCACCCAGCTCCGCTTTTTCTACCACTCCCACTTTCATACCCAATTGAGAAGCCCGAATTGCAGCTACATATCCGCCAGGACCGGAGCCGATTACAATCACATCATAACTCGCCATATAAATTTTTATTTAAGTATTTCAGAAAGGTCAAAATTAACCCAAAATCTGATGCGGAAAAAAGATTAGTTTCGCATGGCGATTGACCCAGTTTAACCGGAAAGCTTTGAAAGAAAATGATTCGGTTGCAACCATCATTAGCCGCAGAAATGCTGGCCGTTTTGCTACCAATTGGTATAATCATTGGCTGGCGAAAAGAAAGTCACTTGCAGGAACGCACTATTTTGTAAATTTTATTTTTAAACATATCGATCAAAAAAATGAAACTACTTCAAAGTAAAACAGCACTAGTTACCGGAGCTTCCAAAGGCATTGGCCGATCCATTGCACTTAAATTTGCAGAACAGGGAGCCAATGTGGCATTCACATACCTTTCAAGTGTAGAACAGGGTCAGGCGCTGGAAGCTGAACTCGCGGCCAAAGGAATCAAAGCCAAAGGATACCGCTCAGATGCTTCAGACTTTGCACAGGCTGATAAACTAATTAATGATGTGGTTGCCGAATTTGGTTCGCTGGATATTCTGGTGAACAATGCGGGCATTACCATGGATAACTTATTGCTCCGCATGACTGAAGAGGCTTGGGATAAGATCATGCAGGTCAATCTTAAATCATGTTTTAATACAGTGAAGGCAGCTTGCAAACCCATGATGAAACAAAAGTCAGGATCGATCATTAACATGACATCCGTAGTGGGTTTGAAAGGCAATGCTGGTCAATCGAATTATGCGGCATCAAAAGCGGGCATTATTGGATTTACGAAAGCGATTGCTTTAGAATTAGGATCCAGAGGCATCCGCTCCAATGCCATTGCTCCCGGCTTTATTGAAACCGAGATGACAGGCAAACTGGATGAGAAAACCGTGCAGAGCTGGCGCGATGCCATTCCGCTGAAGCGCGGAGGTAGACCGGAAGATGTGGCGGACGCTTGCATCTTCTTAGCATCAGATATGTCCACCTACATCACTGGCCAGGTTATTCAGGTAGATGGTGGTATGCTAACCTAGAAGGCAATGACAGAAATGGATCGCATTACTCGGCTGCTGGAAAAGACTTTTGATCAGCAGCCGTGGTACGGATCTTCGATAATGGAGATTCTAAAAACGGTTAATCCACTGATAGTCAATCAACGTGTTGGCGATGTACATAGTATTGCTGAACTGGTAGAGCACATGGTAAGCTGGAGAACATTTGCTGCCAAGCGGTTGTTGGGCGATGCACAATTTGAAATAAATGACTCTACTAATTTCCCAATTTCACAGAATTGGGAGAATACGATTAAGCGCTTGCTTCAAAGTCAGGAAGAGTTAGTGATGGCAGCAAAACAATTTTCGGAAGAGCGTTTGAATGAGTTAGTTCCGAGTAACCAGTTTCGTTATACCTTCTATACTTTACTGCATGGAATAGTTCAACATGATGTTTACCACTTAGGCCAAATGGTATTACTGAAGAAGGTAATCGGAATAAACACGAAATAATCTGAAGCACTTTCGTTAACTTTGAGCCTTACTATGCACGAAGTTAAGGCGCAACTCCCTACGCTGATACTGGATTTAGAAAACCAGTTAAAAAAAGCATACGACCTTCGTGGTCATGACTTGGTACAAAGCCTTCAAATGGCGCAACAAGTTCTACAGAACTTTCAAGATTTAAAATACGAGCAGGGTATTGCCAAAGCAGAGAACTTGTTGGGCCTTTTTCATCTGATTCGAGGTGAGTTTGCGTTGGCCGAAAAATACTCTCGTAAAGCACTTCAGTATTTCGAAGAACAAAAAGATATAAAAGGCATTGCCGATGCCCGTTACAATATTGGCGGTATTTATTACCGGACTAATAAATATCACCAAGGGCTCATCGAACTATCGCAATGCCTCGCGGTCTATCGTCAATTAGGCGATTTTCACAACCAAGCGCGCACCTTGAAAAGCATGGGTACCATTTATGAGTACTTCAATGATCAAGAAAAAGCCGTTGAGTCTTACGAAAAATCGATTGAAGCGAGTCGTGAGGTAAACGACATAAGTTTAGAATCCAATGCGCTTAATCCGCTGTCAGGAATTTACAACAAGCAAGGGAAATCGCAGCTGGCGTTTGATGTAATAGGCCGTAGCATTTTACTGAAAACACAAAGTGGTGATACGCGTGGTTTGGCTTTTGCGCTGTATGGCAGGGCCAAACTTTTTATTAAACAGCACCGATTTGAAGAAGCGCTCACCGATTTGGAACAAGTAGCCGAGATACTATCTGCAGCCGAAGATATGCTTGGGTTGGGGATGGCTTACAACAAAATTGGTTTATCTTATCAGGGATTGGATAACCTAACGCAAGCACATCACTATTTTAATCTGGCGCTGGAATTGGGAGAAAAATACAAAGTGCAACTTGTCTCATTCAAAGCCAATTTCAATTTATATACACTGGCAAAAAAAGAAGGGAATACGCAATTGGCACTTGGATATTTGGAAAATTACTTCTTGCAAAAAGAAGAAGTGATTAACAATGAAAATTACAATATCATCAAAAGCTACGAGGCACTTTCCAAAATTGAATCGCTGGAGCGTGAAGCCAAAGCACAAAAAGAGAAAAGCGAAATTGTTGAGAAGAAAAATGCGGAATTGGATTCTTTCTTTTATCGCGTTTCACACGATTTGAAAGGTCCCATCTCTTCGTTACTGGGTTTGTATAATGTAGTCAAGCTCGACATCCAAGAGCCAAAGTCGTTGGCTATTTTTGATATGTATCATTCGCAAGCGGTGCGAATGAATGATATTGTAATTGGCTTGATTAACCTGACTGAAATTAAAAATACGGAGAAGCTCAAAACCAAAATCAACTTCGAGAAATTAGTAAATGAGTGCATCGACTCTTGTCGTTATCTCACCAATTTTTCACGTGTTAAGTTTGAAAAATCAATTAGTGTTTATGATTTTTTATCGGAATGGGCCATCATCAATACGATTTTACAAAACCTGATCGAAAACGCAATTAAGTACTCTCGAAGCAACGTGGAGTCGCTCATCAAAATTTCTGTGTTTAAAGATGACGGCCACGTGATCATACATGTAGAAGATAATGGGCAAGGCATTCCGCCAGAGCATCAAAGCAATATTTTTAACATGTTTTATCGAGCCACCGAAAAAAATCATGGCTCCGGGTTAGGCCTCTATATATTAAAGAGAGCCGTAGAGCGAATGCAAGGTGATATCGATTTTGTGAGTGTTCCCAATCAAGGATCGGCTTTTGAGGTGCGCATTCCATTCAACTCCTGACTCAACCAAACGGTTGTGAGTTAAATTTTTTTAACAATTTTTTAGGGAAGCATTTGGAAACTCTACCAAGTTAGTATACGTTTGTGTCATCATAGTCGGTAAGGCTTTTGGCCAGCCGATTTATAAAGAAGCGTGGAGAGACAGGCTCGATGAAACGCTAGCAACCCCTTCTAACCGATCAAATCGGAAAGAAAAAAGGTGCTAAGTCCTGCCCCGAAGAAGGTCTTTGGGGAACTATAAACCGGTGTTAAAATGAAAACATTCATCCGTTCCATTGAGCAATCGTTTCGATTGCAGGTTCTCAAATCAAAAATTCAATTTATTTTCAATTGTTGTTGCTGCAACATGTGTTGTTGTGGCTGTTGCTGCTAACCGATAGCGAACTGCTTCCAGCAACAAACTAATCTAGGGTCTGCCAGGTGACAGGTATGGCTACGATTATGTCCTCATTTACATTTCTTTCTTAATAGATCAATCAAAAAATATTTAATCAATTTTTATATGTCAAGCTTACGATTCGAAACTCTCCAATTACATGCAGGCCAAGAAGTAGATCCTACAACAGGTTCACGTGCCGTACCGATTTATCAAACTACCTCGTATGTTTTCAAAAATTCACAGCACGGTGCCAATCTTTTTGCACTGAAAGAATTCGGAAACATTTACACACGCCTCATGAATCCGACTACAGATGTTTTTGAGAAACGTGTTGCTGCCTTGGAAGGTGGTGTTGCTGCCTTAGCAGTAAGTTCAGGCCAAGCTGCACAGTTCATTGCACTCAACAACATTCTTCAAGCCGGAGATAATTTTGTGTCTACCTCATTTCTTTATGGTGGAACCTACAATCAATTCAAAGTAGCCTTCAAACGCCTAGGCGTAGAAGTTCGTTTTGCCGAAGGCGACTCGGTTGAAGCGTTTGAAAAAAACATCAACGCAAGAACAAAAGCCATCTATCTCGAAACCATCGGTAATCCCGGTTTCAATATTCCTGATTTCGAGGCAATCGCGGCTTTGGCCAAGAAGCATGATCTTCCTTTGATCGTTGATAATACATTTGGTGCAGGTGGATTTTTATTCCGCCCGCTGGAGCACGGTGCCAACGTAGTGGTGGAGTCCGCCACCAAATGGATTGGTGGCCATGGCACTTCGATTGGTGGCGTCATTGTAGACGGAGGAAATTACAATTGGGGCAACGGCAAATTCACTCAATTCACTGAACCAAGTGAAGGCTATCATGGCTTGAAATTCTGGGAAATTTTCGGTGAAGGAAATCCGCTAGGCTTACCCAACATTGCATTCATTATCCGCGCACGCGTAGAAGGTCTCCGCGATTTTGGTCCGGCCATCAGCCCTTTCAATTCATTCTTGTTGATTCAAGGATTGGAAACACTTTCACTCCGCGTGCAACGTGCAGTTGACAATTCGCTGGCGTTAGCTCAATGGTTAGAACAGCATCCTAATGTTGAAACGGTCAACTATCCTGGCTTAGCAAGTAGCACCTACCATAAGTTGGCGAAAAAATATTTGAAAAATGGATTTGGCGCGGTGCTGTCATTCACGGTAAAAGGAACGAAAGAAAACACAACACAGTTAGTAGACAACCTGAAGTTAGTAAGTCATCTGGCGAATGTAGGCGATGCGAAGACATTGATCATCCAGCCTTCGGCAACTACGCATCAACAATTGTCAGATGAGGAACAAATTTCGTCTGGGGTATTGCCTACGTTGCTGCGTGTATCTGTTGGTTTAGAACACATCGATGACATCAAAGCTGATTTCCAACAAGCGTTTGAGAAGGCTTTCAAAAAAGAACTGGTAGCATAAGACATGGTAAAAACAGAATCCATTTTTCATCATTCGGAAGAATTTGAATTAGAGTCGGGGAGCAAACTCCCCGGCTTTCAACTCAAGTACACCACTTTAGGTCAATTAAATAAAGATAAATCCAATGTGGTGTGGGTTTGTCATGCCCTTACGGGGAGTTCAGACTTTACCGACTGGTGGAAGGATTTTTTTACTGAGGGAAGCCCGTATGATCCACGCGATTATTTTATCATCTGTGCCAATACATTGGGCGGATGCTATGGGTCAACCGGACCTCTTTCCATCAATCCGAAGACAGGAGAAAATTTCTTTCATGATTTCCCATTGGTCACCAACCGCGATGTCGTTCGTGCTTTTGATCACTTGCGAGCTGCATTGGGAATTGACAAAGTTCATTCGTTGATTGGTGGATCATTGGGCGGCCAACAAGCCCTTGAGTGGGCCATTCAACAGCCAACTGTTTTTCAAAACCTGATCGCCATTGCTTGTAATGCCTTTCATTCGCCTTGGGGCATTGCCTTCAACGAAGCGCAGCGTATGGCCATTGCCGCAGATGCCACATGGAAAGAAAATGATGTGCGAGCCGGTGTTGAAGGAATGAAGGCAGCACGAGCCATGGGAATGATCTCGTTTCGAACGTACGAAACTTTTGAAGAAACACAATCGGAAAGAGAGAATCAAAAATTAGATGACTTCAGAGCCAGCTCGTATCAACGTTACCAAGGACAGAAGTTAGCGAGTCGATTCAATGCCTATTCGTATTGGTTGCTCACGAAAATGATGGACAGTCATCAGGTGGGAAGAAACCGAAACAGCGTGGTGCAGGCACTAAAACAAATTCAGGCACGCACGCTGGTAGTTGGCATCGACAGTGATTTGTTGTTCCCGCTGCGCGAGCAAAAATATTTAGCACATCATATTTCGGGTGCGCAGCTAAATGTAATCGAGTCACTGTATGGTCATGATGGATTTTTAGTAGAGTTTGTAAAATTCAAAAAACTAGTGAATCAGTTTTTGCGCTCGCCTAAAAAAGAGCAAGAAGTAGTATTAACCGAAGCGTCTTCTACCGACTTTGATTCGCTGGAGGACATAAACTTGTAAAATTGAAATGAAGAAGAAATTAAAAATAGGATTGTTTGGTTTTGGCGTAGTTGGGCAAGGCTTGTATCACGTGCTCAACGAAACACATGGTGTGAAAGCAGAGATTAAAAAAATCTGCGTAAAGAATCGGGAGAAGCAACGCTCTTTAGATTCAGCCATTTTTACATTTGATAAAAATGACATTCTCACTGATAAAGAGATTGACATTGTGGTGGAGTTGATTGACGATGCACCGGCCGCGTATGAAATTGTGAAGGCCGCTTTGCGAAATGGCAAACACGTAGTGACAGCCAACAAACGAATGTTGGCCGAAAACCTGAAAGAGATTTTTGAGCTTCAGAAAAAATATGATCGCTCCGTGTTGTATGAAGGCTCGGTGTGTGGCAGTATTCCTATTCTGCGCAACCTCGAAGAATACTACGACAATGATTTGATCACGAGCATTGAAGGTATTTTTAATGGCTCGACCAATTTCATTCTCACAAAAGTTTTTGAAGAACGAAAAGGATATGCCGAAGCATTGAAGCAAGCACAAGAATTGGGTTTTGCTGAAAGCGATCCGTCCTTGGATGTGAAGGGCTTCGATCCGAAGTTTAAGTTGACCATTGCCATCGCACACACCTTTGGTGTTTTTGTGAAGCCCGAAGAAATTATCAATGTCGGCATTCACAAAATTTCAGCTGTTGATCTGAAGTATGCTCGCGAAAATAATCTGACGATCAAGTTAGTTGCGCGTGCTTATAAATTGGGTGGCAAGATCATCGGTTTTGTGGCGCCTCAGTTTATTCCTGCCGATCACATGCTTGCTAACGTGCGAAATGAATACAATGCTGTATTGGTAGAAGGCGCTTTCGCAGAAAAGCAGGTATTTATTGGTAAAGGAGCTGGCAGTTACCCTACTGGTTCAGCCGTTCTTTCGGATATCTCGGCACTGACATTTGACTATCGCTACGAGTATAAAAAGTTTACACAGGGAGAGAATTTTGCATTCTCGAATGATGCAGTTGTAGATGCCGTTGTTAGTTTTCAAGACAAAGCGGCAGTAACACCCGCTGATTTTGAAACTTTTAAAGGAGGTTATCAAGGCAATGGACTTCAGTACATGACCGGATCAATCACACTAAGAAAATTGCAGGAGCTTTCGAAGAAGGAAGAAGTGAGTGTGATTTTGGCTCCTGAGTTGAATTTACAGGCAGTTAATCAATTGTCTAAGAAAGAGCTGGCTATTGCATAGAAACGATTAGCAAACAAGTGGTTAAAAGCAGTTTTAATACTGCTTTTTTGCTTTTTAAGGCTATTTTAAGTTTAAACGGTTTGATGGATTTTACCCCCGATTCCTATATTTGTAAACTTTAAATACAGCCTATGTTAGCGATTACCTCTATTGTAGCCTTTACCGCTATAATTCTTCTTTTAGTAGCGCTTCTCATCTTTGCGCAAAAGCAGTTGGTTCAGTCCGGCCCGGTTAAAATTGTCATAAATGGAGAGAAAACCATCACCGTTTCTGCGGGAAGCTCTCTTTTAAGCACTTTGGCCAACGAAAAAATATTTTTGCCTTCTGCCTGTGGAGGCGGTGGCACTTGCGCCATGTGCAAATGCGTGGTGGAATCAGGTGGAGGTGATGTATTGCCAACTGAGGTAGGCCATCTTTCTCGTGCCGAGCAAAAAGAGCATGTACGTCTAGGCTGCCAGGTAAAGGTTAAGCAAGACTTAAACATTCGCATTCCGGAAGAAATCTTCGGAATCAAAAAGTGGGAATGCGAAGTCGTTTCCAATAAGAACGTATCCACATTTATTAAAGAGTTTGTGGTAAAACTACCTCCCGGTGAAACATTGAATTTTGAAGCAGGCGGCTATATCCAAATTGACGTGCCAACATTAAAAGTGGATTTCAGCAAAATGGATATCACACCACATCCTGAATTGGGTCACAGCAACCCCGATGTATTCAAATCAGATTGGGATAAGTTCAAGCTGTGGGACTTGAAAATGAAAAATGACGAGCCCATCTTCCGTGCATATTCGATGGCCAATCACCCGGCCGAAGGAAATATTGTGATGTTGAACATCCGTATCGCTACACCACCTTGGGATCGCGCCAACAACAAGTGGATGGATGTAAATCCGGGTATCTGTTCTTCATATGTGTTCTCACGCAAGCCGGGCGATAAAGTAACAATCTCTGGCCCTTACGGGGAATTCCATATTAATAAAACACAGCGCGAGATGGTTTACATTGGTGGTGGTGCCGGTATGGCTCCGTTGCGTGCGCAAATCTTTCACCTGTTCCACACTGAAAAGACGAACCGAAAAGTGTCGTATTGGTATGGTGGACGCTCGAAGAAAGAATTGTTCTATGTAGATCACTTCCGTAAAATCGAGAAAGAGTTCCCGAATTTCAATTTCCACATCGCTTTATCAGAACCACTTCCGGAAGATAACTGGAAAGTGAAAAAGAGCTTGGATGATCGTGAGGCAGATGGCTATGTAGGCTTCATCCACAAATGCTTATTTGATAACTATTTGGCAAATCATCCGGCACCGGAAGATGTAGAGTACTACTTGTGCGGACCTCCATTGATGAACGCAGCCGTTCTGAAAATGCTGGACGACATGGGTATTCCAAAAGAAAACGTTCGCTTTGACGATTTCGGAGGTTAATACTTCCGAACCATCAAATCAAAAGGCCCTCCGTATGGAGGGCTTTTTTATTATTAGGACTGAATTGACAACTCGTTGCTACGGGTTGTCAATTCCCTTTTTATAGGATAGTTTTGTTGAGGCCAACAAAACTTATGGACTTAACCATTCTCTTTTCACCGGTTGCCGAATCGATTTATTCCGATTCCTATCCTTCCAATTCTTTCTTCAAAAACATAAAAGTATATGGCGAGAAAATGCCTGAGTTGAAAGGGGCACACATGGCCATATTTGGTATTCAGGAAGAACGAGGAGCATTCAATAATGAAGGTTGCGCTCAGGCACCCGATGAGATTCGAAAGAAATTATATCGTCTTAAAAAAGGAATTGGCAACTATCGAATCATCGATCTCGGTAATTTAAATACAGGTATAGATTTAGACGAGACCTACGTGCGCATCAGCGAAGTGTGCCGCATCTTGTTGGAGAATAATGTAATGCCGATTTTGTTGGGAGGCTCACATGATCTGGATTACGGACAATACCGCGGCTACGAGGAGATGGAGAAACTGATCAGCCTGCTCAATATCGATGCGTTTTTAGATTTAGAAGATGCAAAAGAGAATCCACCGGCCAAGCAACATATTCACAAGATTCTTTTGCATGAGCCAAATTACTTGCTTAGCTACACACACTTAGCGCACCAAACTTATTTGATCGATCCATTAGCTTCTGCGATATTAGAAAAGCTTTACTTTGAAGCATTTCGGATTGGGCAGATGCGCACTAACCTTACGGAGATGGAGCCGGCCATCCGCAATGCCGATTTACTTTCGTTTGACATAACAGCTATTAAATCTGCGGATGCTCCTGGCAATGCCAACGCCCAGCCGTTTGGGTTGACAGGCGAGGAGGCTTGCCAACTTTGCTGGTATGCGGGAATGAATGAGAAACTAAGTTCTGCTGGTTTTTATGAATACAATCCTGTATTCGATGATGCACATAAAAAAACTGCATCGGTAGTAGCCACCATGATTTGGTATTTTATTGAAGGCTATTATCATCGCAAGGGAGAATCGAGTTTTAAGAGTAATGATTTCTTAAAGTACGTGGTATCGATGACGACCGAACCTGAGATTATCACATTTTACAAAAGTAAAGTAACTGAAAAGTGGTGGATGGAAATCACACACCACAAACCAGGTGCGCGCTACTTGCGCAACACCATGGTGCCATGTAGTTATAATGATTACTTGGTTGCCTCTAAGGGAGAATTACCAGAGCGGTACATCAATGCGTTAGCTAAAATTATTTGATATGAATAAGGCACTTTTGGTAATGATAGGTAGCTGCATGCTGCTATTTAGTTGTAACCAAAACAACCCACAGAAAATAGTAGACAAAGCGATTGCAGTTGCCGGTGGTGATTTGTATTTGAATTCGACTATCGAATTTGATTTCAGGGGAAGACATTATATCGCCAATCGTAATGGTGGAAAATTTTCGTATGAACGAATTTTTCAAAATGATAAAGACTCTACGCAACTGATTCATGATTTTGTCAACAATGAAGGCTTTCGCAGAATGATCAACGACTCATTGGTAGAAGTGCCTGATACGATGAAAGTAAAATACACTGCTTCCGTTAATTCGGTATTGTATTTCGCTTTGCTGCCGTATGGCTTGAATGATCCTTCAGTCAAGAAAAAGTGGTTAGGCGAAACAGAGTTAGAAGGCAAACCCTACTATAAAATTGAGGTCACCTTTCAGCAGGACGGAGGTGGTGAAGATTTTGAGGATACCTTTATCTATTGGATTGATCAATCCAATTACACAATTGGATATCTGGCCTATTCGTTTCAGGAAGATGGAAAAGCGGATTGTCGTTTTCGAAAAGCAGTAAATGCCCGTGTAGTCGATGGCGTGCGTTTTAGGGATTACATCAATTATGCGCCAAAGGAAACTAATCCTATAGCTGAAATGGAAACGCTCTATAAAAGCGGTGCATTAAAAGAGTTAAGCAAAATCGAAAACACGAATCTGGTCGTTCAGAGGCATTAACCTACCTGCACGGTAAAGAAATCCTCTAACACAAAGTGCTTTTGAGCCATTATCTGTAAATCTTTGGCTTGCGTTTTCCCGATTCGATTGAAAAGATCTGAATAATGTTGCTCGGGGAGGTCAAATAAATGTATGGTTTTTAGTTTTTCTGTTACTGAAAAAGGATTCGAAACTTCCAGTTGCAAGCTTCCCAGAAAATGATTCTTGGCTACCAATAATTCTTCTTCCGAAATCAACTCCTTTTGTAACCGCGTCAATTCATTGCCAATTTCATGCAACGTTTCATCGCACTTGTCGATATTAACATCGGCACCAATCGAAAAAGAAGAGTGATGTAGATTAGGCGATAGCGAAGAATAGATGCCATACGTAAGCCCCTTTTCTTCGCGAATGTTTTTCATGAGTCGGGAACCAAAGTAACCTCCCAATATGTGATTCAACAAAAGAAAACTGGGATAATCCTTGTCGGCTCTGGTAATGCAAAGCTTGCCCATTCGCAAGGAAGCCTGCACGCTGCCATCTTTTTTTACAATAGCCTTTTTAGTGTCGTTTGATTCTATCGGTTTTGAAACCGCTTGATTTCTGAAAGAAGATTTGAGTGGCGAAAGTGATTGCTGAAGCCAGGCCATCTCATCGTTAGATAAATCGCCTGTTAAGAAGATGGAAAAAGGAACAAATCGCTCCGCATGGTAGTGCATTAAATCTTCACGGGAGATGTTTTTCAAATCGCTTTCTTCTGCCGACTTTCCGTAAGGATGTTGTGCTCCGAAAATATTCTTAGCTAATAACTTACCGGCAACAAAGCTGGTCTTTTGCTGATTGACTTTTAGATTTTGCTCGTAAATGGACAGCAGCAATTCCAATTCATCGGAAGGAAAAACAGGCTGCTGCAAAAGCTCCATTAGCAATGGAAGGACCGAACGTAAATTTTTGGTGAGACTATACAACGAGATCGATACGAAATCTGCACCTGCGGAGATTTCCAATTGTGCCCCATGGTAATCAATGATTTCAGAAATTTCAGAAGCTGAATAATTGGCAGTTCCCTTCTCTAGCATGTGAGCAGTGAAATAGGCAATGCCAGGCTTAGGTTCATACCATTTGCCAGCTTGAAAAATAAAATCCAGCTTGATGATGTCCTTTGATCCTTTTACCCAATGAAGATCAATTCCATTTCCTACTTGCAAGCGCGTGGGCGAGGGCAAATCAAAAGAAAATTCTTTTGCAAATGGAGGAGGACTTTTTCTGTCGAGCACGAATTAGTCAGTTACAGATTCTTCCTATTTGGCTTTGGTAGGGAAGACATACATGATGCTAAAGCGAATAGTTTCTGCCAGTGCATTTTCGCGCTTGTTGGTAGGTATCATGTAGGCTACATCGATCACAAACTTGTCATACTTAAAACCAACACCAGCAGTTAGATATTTTCTGTTTCCTTTCGATTGATCCTCATAAAAATAACCCAAGCGTCCGGCAAAAGTATTGTTGTACCAATACTCTATACCACTTGAAATAGTAAATTCTGAAAGTTCTTCGCTAAAGCCACCCGGTGCATCGGAGAATGATCCGAATATACCTTCCAATAATGGTTTTTTACGACTGCTTCCTACAACACCAGAAGGGCTAGGCACCATGAGCTTATTAAAATCCAACGCAAACGTAAAACTGTTCATAGGATTTACATCCATTTTATAGGCAGCGCCTAAACGGAGATTGGTTGGGATGAAATCGGCATTATTTGGATCGGTATAAGAAACCTTCGCTCCAATATTGTTGATGGCCGCACCCAATGATAAGGTGGCATTTTTTGATTCGAATGGTTTCGTGTAGAATACACCTAAGTCCACTGCAACTGAGTGTGCCGAACCGGCATCTGACCCTTGAAAATTACCCACTAAATTCGAATAAATATAACGAAGCGATGTTCCAATGCTGAAGTGATCGGTCAATAAACGTGAGTAGGTGACGTCTACGGCCATTTCGCGCGGGTTGTATCTTCCTTGAGAAATATTGGCACCATCGCGCAATTCAATATCACCTAAGTCAAAGTATTTAAGGCTGGCAGCCACAGTTTCCTCGCGATTAATTTTATAAAATCCCGAGAGGTGCACCAGACGCATGTCGTTTATAATTTTGCCTAGCCAAGGAGTATATGATAAGGAAACTCCATAACCTTGTTCGATAAATGCCAACTTACCGGCATTCCAATAGGCAGAATTCGCATCAGGTGCTGTAGCTACACCGGCATCGCCCATACCGGCTGCGCGAGAATCGGGCGTAATACCCAAAAATGGTACTGCCGTGGTTATGCTCTTGTTGTTTGTATCCTGGCCAATAATGGTGCCACCACCACCCGGAGTGGACTGACTATATGCAGTGAGACTGCCAATAGCAGAAGAGATCAATACCAAAAATCGTAACTTGTTCATACTGAGTATTCTCGCTTTAAAGGTAACTAATTCGTCAAAATAAACTTGGCATTTTTCTCATTATTTGAGCCATCCAGCAAGGAACGAACAAATAGGCGTGCAATGTATAATCCGGGTCCGGGTTTTCTTCCTTCCGCATTATCTATTTTCCATTCGGGTAATGTTACTAAATATTGGCTTTCTTCAATGGTGTAATTCTGACTTAGCACCACTTGGCCTGCCAAATTATAAATTACAAGCGTTGCCTCCAGATCTTCTCCTGGGCGGTTGTGTGTAAACCAGAATTTGGTTTCCGAATCTACCGGATTAGGATAGTTGGCAAGTTGATTTACTTCAAGACCATTGCCATCGCTCACCACGAACTCTACCTGCACTTGGGTGGTATTGTTATAATTATCCGATGCCGATAAAGAGAGCGTGTGTTTGCCTTTGGAAATCCCATCGATCGGAAAATTGATGATGCCTTTGGTGGACTCGTCTTTGATGGCTTGATAATAATCATTTACAATAAAGATTTGTGTTCCGTCTAGCACAGCTTTTAGGCTGCGCTGTGGATCAGTAGAAGAGATATTGATGCCACTTACATCAGCTAGAAGAGCGACCAGTTTTGTGTTTGGAGCAGCAATACCTCCAGTAGTAAAAGTAGTATCTCCTACAAACAAACGAACCTCCGGAGGTGTAGTGTCTGTTGTAGCTGGTGCTTCGGGGCCACCTACATTGTATGAAGTAGAAAACCCAAAAGCGTTTTCTTTCTGATTAGACTCTGCATAAAAACTGAACTTGCCTTTACCCGGCAAAACACTTACATTTTTTGTAAGGGTGAATTTTATTTGAAAGGCACCATTCGTCACGGTAGCGTTTCCGTCAAATAGTTTGTTGGATCTTTCCGCATAAGGAAATGCAGGCGCAGGCGGATTCGCGTTTTCTTCAGGATCATCAACCGTAGTAAGATTTTGTGGCTGGTCAAGTAATACCACATTCACATTTCCGGAAAATGAAGATGAAATCGTACCGATTTTTTGAACCTCACCCGTCAACGTAATTTCTGCCAGTGGTTGCAGATTGCCAGAGTTGTTGGAAGTAGTGATGCTTTTAATTACAACTTGCTGTGTTTCTCCAAACAAATTAAGTGACGGATCGCCTAGCAAAGAAAAATTACGATTGGCGGTTCCGAATGTACTATTGTTCTTGGTGTCTTTAAATACACTTCCCAAGTCGCGGTAGCGATTGTTTTGTTGCTGAAACAAAGCATTGTAAAAAGCATTGTTGAGATTGAAATTAGTAAACGAATTGACAGGGCGCGCAGTAGAAACCAGGCCAATTCCTCCGCCTTTCGGAGTGGTCAATATGCGCTCAGCAGTAGAAGTGATAAATGGATCATCGTTGCGGCCAAACTCGCAAGTGGCTGTAACAAAAAGTGGATAGCGCGGACCATTGGTCATATTCAAAACAGTACTTTCTGTAAGTACCTGCTCTTGCATCCATATTTTTTCAGAACCATGTCCGGTATAATTGACAATTCCTTGTCCGTTTTTAATGGCCTGATCCAATGCTTTGGAGGCTTCCGGACTATATTGACCGGATGGATTCACAATTTGTGGATAAGAACCCAGAAATAATCTGCGCGCTTCAAAGTCTCCATATACCTGATCGATGGTGTTAGCCAATGCGTCAGCCTGATATTGATGTAAAACACCATTACCATCATCGGCTACAAACAGAATATTTTTTTTCCAAGCCCCTTTGGCTTTGGCATCTGTGTCATATTGAATCAGCTTATCGACAATTGTTTTAGCTTCCTCTACTTTTTTTACCGGCAACCGACCGATACCTATATCCAGTGTGGAACTAACAGCCGGAGATTCTTCCCACGCGCCTTCGTTATCATCCAACAAAGCAAAGTAATCGTCAGACGAATAGGTTTCTAATGGGCTGAGCGAATTCACACTCTCGTAAATAGGAACATAATTAGTGTTGCTCAGTACACGATCTTGGTAATCATACGATCCACGGCCAAACAACAGAACATTTTTAAGATTTGAATTTGACTTTTTGTATTGATTCCGAATGAAATCGCGCAAAGCTGTGAAATCCGATTTGCCGGAAGAAAATTCATTGTAAACTTGATCGGTAGTAACCACAGATACGGTAATCCCTGAATATGATTGCCGATGTGCGGCTAACCGATCGGCTTCTGTTTTAAAAAGCGGATGTGTAATGATTAATAGCGAAGTAGTAGTAAGTCCATGCAAATTTTGATTAGCAACAGGGCCCTCCAATGATGGTGCAGTGATTTTATCTGGATTGAATACAATAAATTTTTTAAGATTGGATGTAGCGGTCGAAAAACGAAGCTTCGTTCCAGAAAGCACAGATGTCTGTATGCCGGCAGTGTAAGGATCGGAAACATCCCACACAATCGATTTTGAATCGGTAGAGGAAATTTCAAAAGTAGACGTAGTCTGATTTAAACTTTCGGCAGAAACAAAACCGGTTTGTGAACCATACAATGCCAGTTGCCGCTTATAGTTGAATAACAAAAAATCCAGATAGCCAACAGAAAGACCGAGCGTGGCGCCACGGCTAAATTGATACTTAATATCCTGTGTGCTTTGAAGTTCAGCCTTAATAGTGGTTGAGTTCAAGACAACGGTATCCATTCTTATTTTTCCTTTGATGCCATATTGTGTATTGGGAATGGCACTGATGGGTTGGTCGATAGCAGCAATACCGTTAAAGAAAACTTTGAAAGAACAATCGCTGATAGATTGAGCCATTACATGACTGATCAACCGCACGTTTGAGTTGGCCACGATGCCCGGAATTTCGAATCGAACGGTAGCTTCGGGATTGGTATCAAATTGTTCGCCAAACCATTGTCTTCCCGATTTCAAAATGTTGTATTTCTCCGTTTCAAAAAAAGCAAAGTCATCAAATTGTTGAATTAAAGAAAAAGTGCCGTCCACATTGGCGAGGGTAGCTAGCCGCTTGCCATTGGTGGCGCCAACCGTCAGGTAGTAATAATTTTTTTCGCTGAACAAATTATTTTCATACCTAAAGACTTGACGCTGTGTATCGAAAGCATAAGCATCTGGCCCTTGCGCATAAAGCAGAATGAAATCTTCGCTGTTGAATTTGCCATCTCCTTCACCGGAAACGAAAATGGCACTTTCAATTAAATCTTGCGGACGAGGAGTGCTATTAGGCTGTGGCAGCATGCTATTGAGTCCGCCATAAATTTTAATGTTGCGGGGATCTATTTGATCCGGATTAAAGCCGGCTCTTCGTAAAAAATCGGCATTGATTTTAAAAACCCCATCACCAGTCACTGAAATTTTTGCCCATGTGCCAGTGGCCAACACAGAGTTGTTTTGCGCCAAGCCGTTGATGGAAAGGCTGAGGCAAACAATGCTAAGAATTAATTGACAATAGTTTTTCAAACTTATTTTTTTTCGAATCCGAGAAAGCCATCCAATAACGATGAAGCGATATATAAAAGTATAATCAGCGGAATGGCACTTATTTGAAAGAATACAAGTAACAATACAGACACGGCCAAAAAGGTAAATCGAAGTTTATTATCCGTCCAACTAAAGCTTTTGAATTTGAAGGCAAAAAAACGGATAGGCGAAACCATCAGCCAAGAGAATATGATGGTGATTGCTACCAATACCCAATCGGTTTGTACCCAAGCACTAACGCTGCCACCCAAAAGTGGGAGCGAAGTGATAAATAATGTGTTCGATGGAGTGTTTAAACCTTTGAAAGAATCGGTTTGTGTTTCGTCAACATTAAAGATGGCCAAGCGCAATGCGGCTCCTACAGCTATTAAAAACGCAATGAAAGGAAGCCAACTGCTGCTGCTTACACCAGCCAGCATTTTATACATCACAATAGAGGGCAACAATCCAAAACTGACCATATCTGCCAACGAATCTAACTCTTTCCCGATGGGCGAACTTACCTTTAGCATTCTGGCTGCGAAGCCATCAAAAAAATCAAACACGGCTGCTATCCAAACAAAATAGGCTGCGGGGATGTCTCTTCCTTCCAGACAAAAAACAATTCCAAAGCAACCACAAACCAAGTTGCAACAAGTAAGAAAATTAGGAATGTGTCTTTTCATTTGAATAACAGAAGAAAGTGGAATCAACTAACAAACTTACACCTTTGCATGCACCCCGCAGTAGGGGTTCGATAATTTTTCTCTGCCAATTAAAGTAGTCGATCCATGACCGCAATAAACCACCACATCATCCGGCAGTAAAAACATCTTTTGGCGAATGCTTTGAATCAACGTGTCATAATCGCCACCCGGTAAATCAGTGCGCCCGATGCTTCCATTAAACAAAACATCGCCACTGAAAATTACTTTTTCTTTGGGATCATAAAACCCTACATGACCGGGAGCATGACCGGGCAAAAACAAAATATCCCATGTAGTATTTCCGAATGAAAATTTTTCTCCTTCCTCCAAAAAGCGATCAGCCGCGGTTTCCTGATAGGCAGCAAACCCGTAGTTGGGAGCATAGGTCTTCACCGCACGCAGCACGTTTTCTTCGCGCGCATGAAGCAGTAATGGAACCTGGTATTTTTTCTTGACGTAATAGTTACCCAATACATGGTCGATATGACAATGGGTATTGAGCAAGTATTTTATTGAAAGTTGATGACTGGCGATATATTCATCTAATTCATCTTGCTCCTCTGCTTCATAGCAACCCGGGTCAATAATTACGGCTGCGCCAGTTTCATCCGAAACCACATACGTGTTTTCAGCAAAAGGATTAAAAACAAAAGTTTGGATGGAAAGCATCTTACAAAATTAGCAAAGTTATAGGCTTATGCCGCCTCGGCTTTAAGTAGTATTTTTGAAGTTTTTAGAAAAGATACCAAGTGAAGAAAGTAGATTTTATCATTGTTGGTCAGGGTTTGGCGGGTGCATGTCTAGCCTTGCGCTTGTTGAACAAAGGTAAAACCGTATGGGTAATGGATCAGCCTCAAAGCAACCGATGCTCAAAAGTAGCGGCTGGCCTTTTCAATCCCATTACGGGCATGGGCATTGTGAAAACATGGAGGGCAGAAGAGATTTTTGAGGAATTGTTTGAATTTTTCCCTAAAGCCGAAGCACAATTAAAGGCTTCCTTCTTTTACCCCATGCATCTATATCGGCCTTTTCAAACCATCGAAGAGCAAAATAATTGGATGGCTAAAACAGCCGATAAAGGACAGAATAAGTTTGTAAAAGCTGTTTATACTTCATCGGCATATCCGCACATTCACAATTCGTATGGGGGAATTGAAGTGAACCAATCCGGATACTTGGATACCAATGCTTTTTTATCCGCTCTCACTAGACGGCTACTGTCGCTCGATTCATATTCGGAGGAAAATTTTCGCCAAGACCTTCTGAGCATAAGAGACAACACTGTAGAGTATAAGGGAGTAGAGGCAAGGAAGATTATTTTTTGTACCGGTGTCGCTTCACTATCACCCTATTTTGATTGGTTGCCCATTCGCCAATTGAAAGGGGAAACGCTCAACATCTCTTTCTCGGAGCGACCAGACGTAATTTATAATAAGGGAGTATATGTGGTGCCCACATCCGAATCAGCAGTTTATAAAGCCGGGGCCACCTATTCACTTTCTGATCTCAGCCCGGCTTGCACCCCGGAAGGCAGACAGGAATTGGCAGACAAACTTTCGGCTTTGCTGAAGGACCCGTTTCAAATTCTTAAGCAAGAATGGGGAATCCGCCCCACCACTGTAGACAGACGTCCCATTTTAGGGCCTCATCCTGAGCATTCAAATCTGGTAATATTCAATGGTTTAGGTACAAAAGGCGTAAGCCTGGCGCCTTATTTTTCAAACCAATTGGCCAATTGGTTGACGGGCGAGGGTGAAATTCATAAGGAAGTAAATATTAACCGTTTTAAACCGTTATATTCGAGGTCTTAGTTAATTCTTTCTATGGGAATGAAAAGTGTGGGCATGCTTGCCCTAATGGTGATGTGTTTTGTAGGTCAGTCAAATGCCCAACAGGCACGGGAAGTTTTTTGGCAGAATAGAATTCAGTTTAAAGAGTTTGATTGGAAATACTTAAGCTCCGAGAATTTTGATGTTCACTTTTATGGCGAACGGAAAAAGGC
>JABFSO010000376.1 GCA_013140555.1 Cyclobacteriaceae bacterium
GGGTAAAAGCGACTTTGATTCTTATGCTATTTGCTTGGCAGATTTTTCTGTTGGGTGAACAGTATCCGTTTCATTTCAGCCTTTTACTCTTTTTTCAAAACCTTAAACTTTTTCAAAATGAAAAAAGAGAGAAAAGTCTGGGCAATCACTTTAATTGTCCTTTGGTGGCTCGCACCAAGTAAAACAAATGCGCAGCAACAAGATTCCACACGTACGCTTGATGAAGTGGTAGTAACGGGCACACGTTTTGATTTGCCCATCGAAAAATCAGGGAAATTTATTTTGCGATTGAATGAGCAACAACTGCGTGAGCAATCGGGGAGAAGTTTTTCGGATTTGCTAAACTCGCTGGCGGGTATTCAATTAGACGGAAATTTTGGCACACACGGATCGAATTTGAGTTACTATGTTCGAGGTGCACGCAACCGGCAGACGTTGGTGGTTGTAGATGGTGTGCCGATGAATGACCCGAGTGGCATTGATGCTTTTTATGATTTGCGTTATGTGGCGACAGATCAAGTGCGAAGTGTAGAAGTATTGCAAGGGGGATTGAGCACATTGTATGGTTCGGGAGCTGCGGCTTCGGTGATTAATGTGCAATTGAAAGAGCCGGAGAAAAACGGAGTGCATGGCAGCGTTCACTTGAATGGTGGAAGTTGGAACAGCTTTGGAAGAGACATCGGTTTGAATGCACGAGAAGGTAAGTTTTCATTTCTTTTGTTTTCAAATCAATTTGCGACTGATGGATTTTCTTCTGCTTTGGATAAAAGCGGCACGGCTAACTTTGATAAGGATGGCTTTGAACGAAGAAATGAATTTTTAAAAATTGGATATTCGGTTAATTCACGATTGACATTGGACTTTTTTGGCGGAAGAGATTGGTTTGACGCGAAGTATGATGATGGTCCATTTAAAGACGCGGCCAACAGCCAAATACAAACGCAAACGCGATTTGGTTTGAAAGGCAACTATCGCTATTCCAATGGAAGTTTGCAGTGGGTAGCGCAGCAAGTAGCAAACACGCGTGAGTTTAAAAGTTCTTTTCCATCTATATACGAAGGAAAGAATTTGTTTGCGGAAATAATTCACACACAACAACTAGGACCGACTGCTAAACTTTTGAGTGGGGTGAGTTTTCAGCAATTAAATTTTGAGCAGAAGAATGCGAACAAGGCCGATACTACTCAATTTACGATTGTAGATCCGTACACTTCGTTGTTTGTAGACTTTGCGAGTGGATTTCAAGTGCATACTGGAGTGCGCCTGAATACACACAGTGTGTATGGAGATAAAGTATTGTATAATTTAAATCCATCTTGGACGGGCGAACTAAGTGAAAACAGTAAATTGAAATTATTCGCGAGTGTTTCTTCTTCTTTTATTACGCCCAGCTTGTATCAGTTGTATTCGCCTTACGGGAATAAGAAACTGAGACCTGAAGAGTATGTCAATTATGAATATGGGGTTTCTTTCACGCACAGAGCACTGGTTGTGAATGCGGTTAACTTTTATCGGGATGAATCAAATACGATTGGATTTATTTCGCGCTACGAAAATCTATCAACTACGCGCAGAGTCAGTGGTATAACGATCGATGTAGTATATCCAATTAATCAATTGGTAAGTGTCAGAGCAGATTACACCTTTCAATCGACTGACAATCAAAAAACATTTTACCGGATTCCACAAGAGAAGTTGGGTGGTAGTGTGATTCTTAACGTACGTCAGGGATTGACGATGACGGTAAATTATTTACATACGGGTAGTCGCACCGATTTGTATTATGATGAAAGTTTTAATGCGAATGACATTGCTTTACGAGCGTATGATTTGGTGAACGTTCATCTCACAAAAGAATGGCAGGATAAGAAATGGATGATCTATGGATTGGTTAATAATGTAATGGATGAACAGTTTGTGGGTGTTTATGGTTTTACAACACAAGGGCGAAACATGACCATTGGTGCGCGCTATCGATTTTAATAATGCCCGACTTAAAAGATAAAATGTTTGTGTGCAGTTGGAGTGGGGGGAAAGACAGTTGCTATGCGCTGATGAAAGCGAAGCAAATGGGCTTCACCCCCACTGTGCTGCTCAATGTTTTGAATGAACAAGGTGAGATCAGCCGAAGTCATGGAATACCCAAAGTGGTTTTGGAAAAGCAAGCAGAAATGTTGGGCTTGCCTTTATATGCAGTGCCCGCCAGTTGGGAAACATACGAGACTACTTTTGTAGAAAGTTTGCAATTGCTCAAGCAAAAATATCATCTGACACACGGAGTGTTTGGTGATATTGATTTAGATGCACATCGCGAGTGGGAAGAGAAAGTGTGCGCGAATGCAAAGCTTGAGGCTGTGTTGCCACTTTGGAAGAGAGATCGTAAAGAGTTGGTGCTGGAGATGCTGGCGCAGGGTATTGAAACGTATATTGTATCATGCAATGAACAGATGGGTCAATCTTTTTTAGGAAAACAACTGACGATCGATTTGATTTTGCAATTGGAGAAATTAGGAGTTGATCCTTGCGGTGAAAATGGTGAGTTTCATACAATGGTTGTCAATATGCCGATGTTTGCGGAAAGAATGCGTGTGCGTTTTGCAGACCCTGTATTGCATGCAAACTATTGGTTTGCTACACCTTCATTAAATTTTGGAATTCTTTAAGAGAGCATTTGTGGAAGAGAAGCAAAAGAAAGAAGAGCCAGATTATTACTTCGAAAATGGGCTGATGGTTTTTACAGAAGCCTTTCATCGGAAGCGCGGTTATTGCTGCGGAAACAACTGCCGTCATTGTCCGTATGGACATGAGAAGGTGCCGGATTCTAAAAAGAATGAATCTAAACTTTAAAGCGGCTCAGAATTTCTTCCATCAGCTGGCGGCTAGCATGAGGGGGTGTTATTTTCTTTTGAGCAATGGCGCTTTCAAGTTGAATTTTTTTTTCTTGAATGGTTGGATTAGAAAGAAGAAACGAGAGCGCTTGATTCTGAATCGTTTCAGAAAACCATGCGGCATCTTGTTTTTTTCGCTGTTCGTTCAGCCATCCATTTTGTAGTGCGTGTGCTTGAAATGAAGTAATCATTTTCCACACTTCATCAATACCTTCTTTTTGAATGGCAGAGGCAGTCAACACTTGAGGCGACCAGCCTGAATCAGGAAGTTGAAACAAATGAAGTGCATGAAGAAAATGAGCTTGTGCTTCCGTTGCTCTCTTTTTATTATCACCATCGGCTTTAGTGATGACCACACCATCGGCCATTTCCATAATTCCTTTTTTGATTCCTTGCAATACATCGCCACTACCGGCTAACATTAAGAGAAGAAAGAAATCAACCATGCCTCGTACCATGGTTTCCGATTGACCCACACCCACAGTCTCCACTAAAATAATATCAAAGCCTGCTGCTTCACAAAGAAGAATGGCTTCGCGTGTTTTGTGGGCAACGCCTCCGAGTGCATTTCGTGAAGCAGTAGGTCGAATGAAAGCCAACGGATCTTTCGCTAATTCTTCCATGCGTGTTTTGTCTCCTAAAATACTTCCCTGACTTACGGTGCTGCTCGGATCGATGGCCAACACAGCCACACGCTTATTTTGTTGTGTCAGATGTTTCCCAAATGTTTCGATAAATGTGCTTTTGCCGACACCGGGCGAACCCGTAATACCAATGCGGATGGATTTTCCGGTATGAGCGAGAATGGATTCGATGAGTTCTTCGGCCAGTTGTTCATCGGACGAAAGCTTACTTTCTACCAGTGTAATGGCTTTCGCCAAAATGATAGGATCGTGCTGGATAAGGCCGTTTTGATACTCCTCTAATTTCAGTCGTTCGCGACTTATCTTTTTCACCGGTATGAGTTAGTGTTTAAATATTTATAAATTTACTTAGTAAAACTAAACCCCTGAAGATTGGCCAGAAAATACTTTGCTTGGCGAAGTAATGAAAGTCGATCATAAACCTAAACCTTCCCTAAATCAATGAAAAAGTTTTTGATACAATGTACCAGCGTCACCGTTTTTGTTTTTGTGATGATGGTTGTCGCAGATAAGTTGACGGATTTCAAAGCTTTCAGTGCATTTGATACTATCTCGCAAGCGCTGGCAGATACCGAGTTAACAGATTATGCATTTAATTCAATCCGACCGGATCCGGTGGTTGACGAACGGATTGTTCTTGTCAATTTTGGAACCCTCGGCAGAGGTGACATAGCACGTCAGATTCAAATCATTAGCCAGTTCAAACCCAGGGTAATTGCAGTCGATGCACTTTTTAATTGCGAAGGTGGGTTATATGACACAATCAATTGTCCCCAGCTTTTGGATACGCTCAGTAACTTAATGTTGAGCGATGCGATTCGCGAAGCGGGTAATGTGGTGCTGGGTGAGAAATTAATGCAGACAGTTAAACTTTCTAAAGTTGATTCGAACGAAGCTGACTCGCTTGAAACACCCGATCCAAATTTCAAAAGCCATGCTCATTTGGGCTTTGTTACTTTGCCTACTGATGCAAATCATCAAGAAGATGTTAAGATTTGTCGTACGCTTTATCCGCAAAGAAAGATTAATGGAAAACGCGAAGTAGCTTTTTCTGTGCGAATTGCTATGAGCTACGATTCACTCAAAGCCGAAAAATTCTTAGCCAGAAATAATGAAGAGGAGATCATCAACTTTAGAGGTAACATGGAAGTGCGGCAGCTTCGATTAAAAAGCCTGAAAAATGATGAAACCGCTTCTACTAATTTTGGAACGATGTTTTATGTGGTAGATGTTGAAGATGTTTTATCAGGCAATGTTTCCGAAGACTTGTTTAAAGATAAAATTGTCATTATCGGTTATTTGGGAGATTATGTTGGTGATCCGGCCTGGGAAGATAAATTTTTTACTCCCATGAATAGTAAATTCGGAGGCAGAGCCAATCCGGATATGTTTGGGCCCGTAGTGCACGCCAATGCCGTTGCCATGATTTTGAATGAGGATTATGTAGATCAACTGGCAGATTGGGTAAAAGTAGCCATTGCCATTCTTGTTTGTTTTTTAACTGTAGGTCTTTTCATCGTAATTGACGAAAAACTGCCGGTCTGGTACGATGCACTTTCAGTGATCATTCAGATTCTACAAATCGTGATAATTATGGGCATCATCATCTATTTGTTTGCGAGTTTCAGCATTAAATTGGATTTATCGTTGACTTTAATTGCAACCGCCCTAGTGGGCCCTTGTTATGATATTTTGAAGTCTGTTCAAAACGAGCTCGACAATTGGCTTACTAAAAGGCGACAGAAGGTATAAACCAAAAAGTAGCTGCATTTTTTGGCACGATTTTTTAGTATTTTAGTACCGAAAATCAATAAAAAAACATGAAAAAGAGTGGAATTTTAGTTTTAGTAGGCATTTTTCTATCGGGTATAGCGGTTGGTCAAGCTGATTATGCTTTCAAAGTTCTCGCTAACAAGGGCTCCAATCAAGTTAAATCAGGAGATGCTTGGCAAGCTGTTAAAACAGGTGATCGCCTCAAATCAACAGATGAAATAAAGGTAGCTGAAAACTCGTATGTGGCTTTGGTTCACGCAAAGGGGAAACCCATTGAGCTGAAAGAAGCTAAAACGTACAAGATTTCAGATTTAGAAGCTCGTGTAAATACGACTTCCAGTGTGGTGAACAAGTACACGGACTTCATTTTGAGCAGTAACTCGGCTGAAGCTAAAAAGAATCGCCTGAGTGCAACGGGAGCGGTGCGCAGAGGAGGCTTAAATTCGGCAGATATTAAGATCTTCTTACCGGAAAGCCAATGTTCATGCGAGTACATTTATAATAATAATATACTTGTTAACTGGGAACCTTCGAAAGGAACTCCCCCATACATTGTTACCATTAGAAACATGTTTGAGGATGAGTTGATGCAATTGGAAACACCAGAAACTTTTGTTCAGATAGATAGAAGCCTTCCGGTTTTAGCCACAGAAGATGCGTGGTACGTTGAGGTTCGTTCAAAAGCAGACGCAAAAAATAAATCAGACAGATACATTGTCAAGAAATTATCACCTACGCGCCAAGAGTCTGTTACTAAATTGTTGGGAGAGTTTGGAGCGGAAATGAAAGAAGAAACCGCATTAAATAAATTTATCTTGGCTGGTTTCTATGAAGAGAACAAGTTATTTATTGATGCTATTTCCGCTTATGAAGAAGCTATTAAGTTAGCCCCCGATGTTCCTACTTATAAAGAAGCTTACGAAGAGTTCTTGTTAAGAAATAAGTTGAAGTATCAGAAATAGTAAGAATACAATCCATTTTAAAAAAAGCTGCTGAAAGGCAGCTTTTTTTATTTACCTTAATCACTTAATTATTTCAAGATGGCTACTTCCAGAAGAAAATTCTTACTCACTACCCCTGCGTTGGCACTTGCCGCTTCTCTACCCACTTTTGCGCATGCAGACGAAAAACAACTGGTTCACCACGTTTATTTCTGGTTAAAAAATGCTTCTTCTAAAGATGATTTGAATAAACTGATTGAGGGCATTTCAACATTGCGACCCATACCAACTGTCAAGCAATTTCGACTGGGTGTACCTGCTGCTACTACGAAGCGGGACGTGATTGACGACAGCTATGCAGTTTCTCTATTTACTGTTTTTGATGACGTAAAAGGCCACGATGTGTACCAAGAGCATCCGATTCACCTGAAATTCATCGAGAAATATTCCCATTTATGGAATAAGGTAGTTGTATACGATTCGATGGATATCTAGCGAAAGACTCCTTTAGACCTTAACTGCCGATCAGAAACGAAGAAATTCGTTTTATTTCTCCATTTTCATTCAAACTTGAATCTAAAAGTATCAACGGAATATCTCGGAGATATTCCTGACTATCTCCAAGTATCATCGATGACTGAAAAAGTATCATCGTTGAAGAAAATAACTTCAAACTTGAATCTAAAAGTATCAACGGAATATCTCGGAGATATTCCTGACTATCTCCAAGTATCATCGATGACTGAAAAAGTATCATCAGTGAAGAAAATAGCCTCAAACTTCAATCTAAAAGT
>JABFSO010000494.1 GCA_013140555.1 Cyclobacteriaceae bacterium
GATACAAAGTTACCGCAGTCATTTTTGCTGGGATTGCAGCGGTTTGGTATTTAACCGGTTCTTTTGGTTTGGGTAATTTTACTGTATTTCTTTTTGGAATTTATTCGCTCTATCGTTTTGTATTGGAAGAGTTGATTTCCAAATTCCAAACGAATGGCTGGCCAAAAGTGCAAAATGGTTACAAAGGCATGATTGAGTGGTGCCTGGAAGGCGCAAGACCATGGGTCGTAATTGGTGCTGTGTTATTCCTTTTTGTCTTCTCGATTATATTTACCGGAATACGAAAGCCTCCGGTGGTTTTCTTCCCTCAAGGTGATCCGAACTTTGTGTACACTTATATCACGTTACCCATTGGCACGGATCAACACGTTACTGATTCGGTAACTCAAATTGTTGAGCAAAAAGTGATTAACGTAGTGGGAGAGAAGAATGATATTGTAGAGTCTATCATTTCGAACGTAGCTATTGGTGCATCTGAAGATCCTATGGCAGGCACCAATGCGCAACCACACTTAGGTAAAGTAACAGTTGCCTTTGTGAATTTTGCGAAGCGCCACGGAAAATCTACGAAAGAGTATCTCACCAAAATCCGTGAGGCCATCAAAGATATTCCAGGTGCAACCATTTCGGTTAACCAGGAGCAAGGTGGACCACCTACCGGTAAACCAATCAATATCGAGATTGCTGCTGATGACTTTGAAGTGCTAGTGGCAGCAGCTGATAAGACCAAGCGCTACTTAGATGCTCAGCAAATTCCGGGTGTGGAAGATTTGAAATCTGATTTTCAAAATGACAAACCGGAGATCACCATCAAGATTGATCGCGAAAAAGCAAACCGTGAAGGTATAGCCACCGGAACTATTGGTTTGGCTCTGCGCAATGCGATTAATGGTGCTGAAGTTTCTAAATTCCGCGATGACAATGATGACTATCCGATTCAGATGCGTGTGCGCGAAGACCAGCGCAATAACATCAACACATTAATGAATATGCCAATCACTTTCCGCGACATGAGTATGGGCGGTGCGGTGCGTCAGGTGCCTATGTCAGCCGTGGCATCGATTGAGTATAGCAACAGCTATGCAGGTATCAAACGCATCGATCAGAAACGTGTGATCACTTTATCATCCAACGTATTGGCCGACTTCAATCCGAACGAAGTGGTGGCGCAAATTCAAGAGAGCCTGAAATCATTCTCCAATCCGGATGGTGTCGAAATCAAAATGACGGGTGAACAAGAGCAACAACAAGAGACGATCGATTTCTTGGGAGTAGCTGGAATGTCCGCGTTCGGTTTGATATTGATGATCTTGGTAATTCAATTCAACTCAACCAGCAAGCCGGTGATTATCTTAATGGAAATTCTATTCAGTATCATTGGTGTGTTAATTGGATTCTCTTTATTCAAACAAGAAATCTCAATCGTAATGTCAGGTATTGGTATTATGGCCTTAGCGGGAATTGTGGTGCGAAACGGAATTCTACTCGTAGAATTCACCGACTTACTCTTGTCGCAGGGAGTGGAGTTGAAAGCGGCCATCATCGAAGCAGCTAAAACTCGTATGACTCCGGTATTGTTGACAGCCATGGCAGCTACCTTAGGTCTGGTGCCATTAGCGATCGGTTTGAACATCGACTTCGTTACATTGTTTACTGAATTCAATCCACACATTTTCTTCGGTGGCGACAACGTGGCATTCTGGGGACCTCTTTCATGGACGATGATTTATGGTTTGATCTTCGGAACATTCCTAACCTTATTCTTGGTACCTGTAATGTATTTGCTGGTAGCCCGTTTAAAAATGAAACTTCTGAAGAAGCCAATGGCGCAACTTCAAACGGATGCTCATTAAATGAAAGAAAAATAAACTAAAAGAAGTCATCTTACGACTATGGTTGTAAGATGACTTTTTTATTATGACCGCACGACTTATGACCATTTTTGTATTCATCATCATCTTTCTGTTGATCGACTACTACTTTTTCCAAGGAGTTCTGGTAGTCAGTAAAAATTGGTCACCGTTGTGGAAGAATATCCTCCGTTACGGGTTTTGGATACCCACCATCTTGTGCATTACAGCTTTGTTTTGGTGGGCACTCGATGATCCCTATAAGTATAGCGCCAATTTTCGCAATTGGGTTATCACCGGAATAGTAGCCACCTATTTTTCAAAAGTGGTAGGTATTCTCTTTTTGGTGATGGATGATTTGCAAAGAGGTGTTCGTTGGTTCATTTCTCTTTTTCAGAAGAGCACACCTACTTCTACAGCGGGAGAAGTATTATCACGTTCAGAATTTTTGTCACGCACGGCCATGATCGCCACGGCCGTTCCATTTGGTGCATTTGCCTATGGAATCATTTCAGGTGCACATGATTATCGCGTTCGCAAAGTGGCAATCAAGCTGCCCAACTTACCTAAAGCCTTTGATGGCTTACGAATCGCACAAATTTCAGATATTCACTCGGGCAGTTTTTGGAATAAGACAGCAGTGCAGGGTGGTGTGGAAATGATCTTAGCTGAAAAGCCCGATGTAATCTTCTTTACCGGAGATTTAGTCAACAACGAAACACCGGAGGTAAAACCTTATATTGAAGTATTTGACAAATTAAAAGCGCCACTGGGTGTATTCTCCATTACCGGAAATCATGACTATGGCGATTACAAAGCGTGGACCACTCAAGAAATGAAGCAACGCAATTTCGCTGACTTAATTTCCGCACACAAAGAGCTTGGTTTTGATTTGCTGATGAATGAAAACCGATTTATCGAACAGGGTGGAGAGAAGCTTGCTATTTTAGGTGTTGAAAATTGGGGAACACGTTTTTCGAAACACGGAAAGCTGGAGGAGGCTTATCGTGGAAGTGAAGAGGCAGCAGTGAAGTTGTTACTGTCGCACGACCCTACGCATTGGGATGCGCAGATTCGTCCTACCTATAAAGACATTGATGTTACTTTCTCCGGACATACCCACGGAGCGCAATTTGGTGTGAACATTGGTGATTTCACCTGGACACCGGTGCAACATGTTTACAAACAATGGGGCGGATTGTATCAGGAAGAAAATCAATTTCTCTATGTCAACCGCGGCTTTGGATATCTAGGCTATCCCGGTCGCGTGGGCATGCCACCCGAGATTACCGTATTTGAATTGAAGCGCGCGTAGGTTATTTACTTCGTCTTCATCATCTTTAAAGTAAAGTAGCCCAATACAGCTATCACTACACCCAAGATGCCCCACAACCAAATTTGATTTTCGATTAGAGCCGAAGGCTTCACTGCTTCAGCTAGTAACTTTTCTTCATTGGCTATTTCCAGATTTTTCTTCGGAGCAGGAATTTTATCTTTAAACACCACTAAATCGTATTGTGGTGCGGCAAGACGCTCGTTGCCGTAGTAGAGAAAAGAGGTGCCCTCATTTTTCATTCGCGTAGTTAACTTTACTTGTGGCGAACGTACCACCATCGATTGAATATCGATTGGAAGATTGTCTCCATTGTAAATAGTGAGTCGCAGTTTTTGCGCAGGCGCATATCCAAAATTAAATTCATTAGCGGTAAACGAAGTGATGTATCCGCTCGCCAGCTCGTCATAAAAAAACTCCCAGCCCTTTTGGGTTTTGGTGCTATCAATTAATCGTCCCAGTCGGAAGGCTCTGTAAAAATCATTGGATTCATTCATTACCACGCTGAAGTAATTAATCAATTGATATTCCTTCAAATCGATCGACACTACCGTTTGTCCTTTTGATTTCAAGTGAGTGGTATTCCATGTAAGTGCGGGTAAAGAAAAAACCCCAGGTTCGATCAATTGATTCTTAAAGGAAGCCGATTGAAAGGTAAGGGGTCGGTCGCATGCCAACTCTAAACGAATAAACCGGTAATGAACTTTTGAAAACGAAAGTTTGGCGGAAGTAAACTGCATGTTTTCATTATGAATAGAAATAATCCGCTGCCGATCCACTTCAAACCAATCTTTTTGATCTTCGCTTCCGGCTACAGTGACTACTCCATCGTAATTCTCTTCCAGAAATGATAAGTCAATTTCATTCACGAACTGGTCTTTCTTTAATTCAAAAGATAAGTATTGCTTCCCGTCTTTCTTTGCGAGGTTAAAGGCATTCAGTTGCTCGTTTACTTCAGTAACAATCGGCACTTGAACTTTTAGCAGATAAGGAGCTTCGGTAGTATCCGCTCCTGCAATTTGAAAAATGCGCAAATCCGCGAAATCCGTCTGACAATTTTGAATCACACCATTCGGCAAAGAAATGCCGTACCATCCGGCACTGTCCACTCCTTTTAGCATTCTTCGGTACGCAAAAGAAGAAGTTTGTGCTTGTGCAGAAAATATCAAAAACAAAAGTGATAATGTAATCAGCTTCGTCTTCATTGAAGTTACAATCTTACTTTTTATCATCATTTAGTGATTTTGGTCTTCGTTAGGATCAACCATGGGCTGTTCATTCTCTACTTTTTCGTCAGTAGCTTTCTTCACTTTATTGTACAAGAACGAAGAGATCAACAACAGCACACCTAATATGATCATCACAATTGTTTTGGCAATGGTGCTCATATCGGCCATGTCGTAGAAAAACAACTTCAGCAACGTAATGCCAAATAAGACAATCGCCAGCGTGCGTAAGGGTTTATCATTTCGCTTCAAGCCAAACACAATCATAGCTAGGGCATAAACGCCCCATAGGATACTCAGCCAAAGCTTAAAGCTTTCATCGATGCCAGCAAGTTCCAACCAGTGAACCACTTCGCTACTCAACAGTATCAAAACGAAAATGTGAAATAGAATAAACTCTCCCTGCCTAATAGTAGAATTAAACATTTCTTGACGAATTTGTTGCCGATTGAGATATACCAATGGAATTATTGCCAGCAATGAGATATAACGAATGATAATATGCCACGCATCGCGCACGAAATACGCAGCATCAATTTGCATGACATAACTCGTACGCAAATCACCCAGCGAGGGAAGTCCCTTCAACACAAACAGGAGAAGCACCAGCGCATTATATGCCGTGAGCGCCATTGTTAATGTGCTATTCTGTAACCACTTTTTATTAACAACCGTCAACACAATCCCGAAGATGGCTGAATAGATCAGTAACCATAGAGTTTTTAATTCAAGCAGATCTCCGTCCAAAACAGGATATTGGTTATCCGCATCCTGTCGCAATGTAATGCTCGAATCGTAGAAGCGCGTTTGCCAAAAGTTACTCACCTCATGGTAGAAACTAATATACAGAACGCACAACACGAGTGTACTTAATCCAATAGTAAAGTACTGTTGCAATAACCCCTTTGGTTCTAGATAGCGCGTATCTCTGCTCAATCTTAAAATCAAGCCCAAACTCGTTAACACAAAAATTGAAGTAAAGAAGTAGATGTTGAAAAACGGAGAGATGTAAGTGGATGCATTAACAACCGAGTAATAACTATATGCCCTCCAATCTTCCGCCAAACTGCCGGCCGTTATAATTATCAGAACATACGACAGCCATTCATACACACGCAATTGTTTCGTGCGGCCAATCCAAAATAAAAGAAATGCCTCGGCCGCCCAGGTCAGTGTTACCCAATTGCCATCCAGTTGAACAGGCACTGCAAGAGTTAAAAATACGAGCACCATGCCTGCGACCAAAAAGAATGTATCGCGGGTGGCATCTTGCTTTTTATAAATAATGAAACATGCAATAAAGTGAAGTACAGCGTTGAACACTGTAAAAATGCCAAGATAGAAATCCCCGGTTGGGTAAGCGGTGATGGCGGAATATCCAAACGTGTAAAACAAAAACGAATTGAACACGAGCATGGCGATGTCATCCATCAGCAAGTTATCCGCCTTCACTAGTTTGTAAGCTAAAAACGTGATGTAGAAAATGGCAAAGTAGATCAATGCAAAACTGAGACTTATCCACAAATGTTGATTGGCATCAAACTGATCCATAAACCACGCAGCATAAATCAACCAGGTCAATCCGAAGGCAAGGTAGTATAGCGGCTTCCAATCTTTCTTAAAGGCCAGCACTAGAATACCGACATTCACAATTGTTACATATGAGAATAAAATCAGTACTCGCCCCGAACCATCGCTCAATAGAAATGGCACCGCATATGCACCCACCAATCCAATAATCGCAATCACTTTTTGGTCATAGTTCACGGCAGCAAAAACTGTAAAGCCTGTAAACAATACCATCAGCACAAATGCCATCGCCTGTGGCATCAAACCAAAAATGTCATAAGCTGCGTAGGTAATAAAATAAAAAGTAGCCATTGCACCGCTCAACAGCACCGCACTAAATGTTTTGTAATTAGGCTTTATCCGCAACGCAACTACAGCCAGCGCCAATCCGGCAACATAACCTAAAATCACACGCGTAATCGGGCTCAATAAATTGTGATCGATCGAGTATTTCACACCATAGCTTACCCCAATCACCAAAATCACAATACCGATTTTATTCAACAGATTCGTACCAATAAATTCTTCCCACTGAGTTTTTTCTTTTTTGAAGGCTGGTTTTAGAGGCCGCTCAACTACTTTGGGTTCAGCACTTTCTTTGGCTATTGGTTTATTTTCAACGGGTGCAATGACCTCTGTTTGAACTGTTGCTACCGAAGGCGCTACTCGATCTGGGGTTGATGGTCGCAGTCCTTCAATTTCTTTTTTCAGCGTGTTGATTTCCGATTTAAGCTGCTCATGGTTATCCAACAGTCGGCTAACTTTAATTCCAAGCTCCTCAATCTTGCCACTTTCCAATTCGTCCATAGTAGTTCAATTTACCCTGCAAAATAGCCAAACTTTTATGATCTTTTTGGGGCATGGCCAATCCGCGCCCAAAGCCATCACGGGCCACCGTGCTTTCCGCTACAAGTCTCCCGATAGCTATCCATAGCCGTCAAGCTAAGGTGAAATGTATTGATTGACAGGAGCTTGAAATTGGAGATAGTGATCCCTTTGGGAACACTGAGTGTTTTTCTCCATATTTGATTTGTTATTTT
>JABFSO010000332.1 GCA_013140555.1 Cyclobacteriaceae bacterium
ACTGGATCCAAGTGGTAAAATGAAAGATCGTTTGCGCTTTGAAGGCTATCGTAGCGGCCACATGATGTACTTACGTGCCGAAGATTTCGTTTCTTCTAATGAGCACATCCGCGACTTTATTAAGAAGAGCACACCGACAGGTGCTGCAAAGTATTAAGCACTTTTTGATGTAGTTATAAATTAGAGATAGTCTGCTTTTGATCGGGTCAAACCAGTTAAAGGCAGACTATACTTTTATATAAATTTTCTTTTTGTCGAGTACATAACCTACGGCCCAGCAGATCAACATCCAGCTAATGGCAAAAAGAAGCGAACCTACATATCCACCAAAAGCAGGAAGGAATACGTGATCGAATATCCATGTATACCGATTGAAAAAGTACAAAAGAATGATTCCTACCTCTGACAACAGATAAATGAAAAGAGTATTCTTACCAAACACTTCAAAAAAGTAAGTCCATCGCTGTGCTTTAACAATATCGATTATATAGATAAGTATTGCGAGCACTACTAAATCCAATCCAACGGTTAGAAGCACAAATGAACTTGTCCATAGTTTTTTGTTGATCGGGAAAACCAAGTCCCAGCAAAGCGCCACGAAGATTAGCACCACACCGGCCATCAGCATTTTAGAAATGGCTTCGTAGGTATTTCCCTTTTGCTGAATAAATTTTCCGGTCACATAGCCTGCCAATACATTTACAATCGCGGGTAGTGTGCTCAACAAACCTTCCGGATCAAATGCAACGCCTTCACCATGATACAAGTGATTATCACCCAACAGAAATTTATCTAATGTGAGCACCGCATTTCCTGTTAAAGAGTAATCACCAAAAAAGTATAGTATGATCCAATATCCTGCCAGAGCAATTACACTAAAGATCATAGCACCCCGTAATTTCCAAAAATGAATAATCAGGGCACCTAGTCCGTAGCCCAATGCGATTCGCTGCAAGACACCAAAAATGCGTGTGTTGCCGATGGCTGAAAGTTCGTAAGCTCCGCCATCTGTATGTGTAATGAAGGGAAACCAATACATCAGATAACCTAATAGAAAAATGATGAACGTGCGCTTGAATATTTTTTTGAACACTTCGGCATTGCCAAGCGCTTCATACTTGCCCATAGCGAAGCTCAACGCATTGCCGACCACAAACATAAATGTGGGAAACACCCAATCGGTAGGTGTGAAGCCATGCCAGACCGCATGTTGCAAAGGAGCAAAGGTAGTTTCTCCATTTCCCGGTGTGTTGACGATGATCATCAGCGTGACCGTCATGCCCCGAAGCACATCGAGTGATAGGTATCTAGTTGATTCCATAGAGGAAAGATAAGAATCGTTTTTGAGATAATTTGTGACCATTTTGTTTTGAAGGCGTGAAGGAAACTATATGAAAGACGTTGCTTTCCTTTTTCGAAAGCTATAGCAGTCACCCCGTCATTGCTTCCTGATGCTACTCATTAGTGCATTCCAACCACTCATTAATTCTTCCTGCAAAAGGCGCTATTACACTTCAGATTTGCCCCCACAAACCAAATACTGCATATATGTCCCCACGTAAAATTTACTTTTTTTTCACTTTTGCATTTTTGCTATCAAGCATCTCTTGTACCAAAGAAGAAGACCCGATTTCAATTAATGCGACAGATTTCACGGTAACCATTGCCGAAAACCCAACGCTCGGTCAGGTGCTTGGCACGGTGGCAGTCACCACCAATCGTGGAACGCTGACCTATTCAGTAGAGCCGTCTGAAACACTGAGTGGAGCGTTTGCCATCAACGCCACCACCGGACAATTAACAGTGGGCAGCGTCAGTTTTTTTGATTTTGAAACACGCACTTCTATTACTGGTAAAGTGAAAGTGACGAACGGCTCAGTTTCTAAGTTGATTAATGTAACGATCACGCTCACCGATGTACTTGAAGTGGTGGTAAACATAAGCGATTTCAATGTTACGATTGCGGAAAATCCAACGCAAGGACAAGTGCTGGGCACCGTTACAGCTTCAATTAATGTAGGATCGCTTACTTACGCTATTGAAGAAGAAGGACCGAGTAGTCCAATATCTGTTAATTCTTCTGGTCAACTAACCGTGAAAACCCCTTCTAAATTTAATTATGAATTGCGCACTACCGTGCAAGCTATAGTGATTGCTACTAGCGGAAGTGTTTCAAAAACAGCAACGGTCACAGTTACTTTGACGGATGTGACAGAAACCGTTCAAAAAAGATTAGATGATGGCGAGACTCCAATTCAGATTTACACCAAAGATAATACGCTGTTGAATCAAATATATGGTAAAACGTTTGCAGGTGGTAAAATAGGTTCACTCACAACAACTGGAACCAGTATGGGGAATTGTTTAATCTTATATTTTGATCAGGAGTACAGTGGCAATCAATCGGCATCAAATACGGCTGCTAATGATTTAGTTTCCAATGGATATTCAGACTGGCGCTTGCTCACCGAGTCTGAAGCAATTACTGTGTGCGCTACACAAGGTGCCGTACCCAATCTTTTTCCTTTCGCTTACTTCTGGACGAGCTCGAGCTGTGGTGGAATTTGTTACAAGGCATATTATTTCTCAAACAGCTCATGTGGCAGTGGTGGAGAGCCATCTTCCAACAACCATCAATTGGTTGCCGTCCGTGTGTATGTTCAGGACAACACCTAAAATTACTTGAATTAGGAATTCTTTATAAAAAGCTGCCTATGGTTGTACGGCAGCTTTTTCTATTTTGCAATAAATCAGTAGCTAAATAAAATGATGAAATCGATCTGTGCAGTAAGCGCAGAATTAATCTTTCAGCCACCGCGCATGTATTTCTACTTGTTCGTGAATCTCTTCTTCTTCCTGTTTTCAATTTGTTCAAATGCGCAAGAGATCGTCAGTTTTAATATCAACCAAAAAAATGGATTGCCATCCAACACCATCTACAGTATTTTTCAGGATACAGATGGCTTTTTATGGATTGGAACAGAGAATGGATTAGCCCGTTACAACGGAAGTCAATTCCGCATGTACGAAAATAGTTCGGTTCGGTCCAAAGCCGTTACAGGTATTTTTCAGGATAGCGATGGCCGCATTTGGCTTCACAATTTCTTCGGAGAGATTTTGTATGTGGAAGGAGATTCGCTGCGAAAGTTAACAGCGTGGGAAGGAAAGTATTCCAGTGGGTTTCCTACTGTCTCTCCCGGAAAGGGTTTTATTGCCATTAATAGCAGCGAACGCTTTTTCAACTACACGCCATCTTCTGCCCAGTGGGTGGTAACTGACTCTGCCAATTGGGCGAGCGATAAGTCATACCTCATTCATCACCTGATCGCATCGGATGGCAACGTGTGGCTTTGCTCTGTGAGAAATGACGTGGTGTGGGTTTGTAATGAAAACACGAAGCAATGCTACACATTTCCGCAAAGTAAATATCATTTCGATGCAAATCGATTGCGACTAGAAGAATGGCAGAAACAGTTGCTCTTGTGGGATGCTTCCCAAAAAAGGATTTTCAAGTTAGCCGAAGGCGGAATTCTGGAATGGACCAACACGGTTGCTCAAACAATTACTACCACCCGCGCCATCAAAAATGTAGGCGACTCTGTGCTGGCTTTTATCAAAACCGATGGCGTTGACTTGATGCGACCCGATGGTTCCTTCACCCACTTATTGCAAGGAAAAAACGCGAGCACGGTAGCAACCGACCACGAGGGCAATGTGTGGGTGGGCACATTAAATGATGGTTTGTTTTATATTCCATCCTTGCATAGCACACTTTATTCTTCCGAAAATTTTCAGATGCAAACGAAACTGATTTCGTTTCGAGATCAAATCATAGCCGGATCTCAACACGGAAAAATAACCATCCTCAACGGAGAAGGCTCTATGATACAAAGTTTTCAACTTCCTTCCAGCGCGGAGATTCAAAGTTTGTTTGTAGATGAAAAAAGAAACCGGCTGCTCGCCTTTTCCGATCAACTGTATGTTTACGATTTGAAGAAAAACAAATTAGAGCGGATCATCGAATCCGTATCTATCAAAAAAATAATTCAGGCGAATGATCTTTATGTGCTGGCAACTTCCTCGGGAATCATTACGATAGATCCGATTTCTTTTCAACCCAACCGATTTCTAACTTCTTTGCGTACAACCTCCGTGGTATTTGATTCGGCTCAGCAGTTTCTTTGGATTGGCACGCAAAAGGGAGTGTACACCACTTCACTTAAAGTAGAAAACGTGAAGTTGTGGAATCCCGAAAGCAACACAATGGATTCTCCGGGTGTGTCAGCATCCGTAGTAGCTAACGATTTTATTTTGTTGGGCACCTTCACGAATGGATTATTTTTTCTGCAAAACGGAAAAGTGTTTAAGCACCTCACTATTAAAGAAGGTCTGCCTTCAAATAAAATTACGGCACTGACCATTAGTGATAATGCTGTGTGGATTGGTACCGATAGAGGAATGGCTTCCTATCTTTTCAAAACGCAAAAGCTTTCAAAAATAGATCAAACGAAAGGATTAATATCGAATGAGGTGTATGCTTTAGAAATGATTCAAGGTCAAGTGTGGGTAGCCGGGCGCGAAGGTGTACAGCGGTTCCTGCAATTACTGAATAAAAACGAACAACAACCGATGCTTCATATTCAATCCATCAAATCCGATACCGTATTGTTTGGGCAGTATCAGAACGGAATTACGCTACCTCCTCATTTCCGTCAATTGATTTTTAATTTCGATGTGTCGAATAACCTGCGGAGTGCGGGCACCACAACCATTTATTATCGAATTAAAGAATTAGAAAACGAACGGTGGAATAAAACCACTTTGGTGTCTCCGGTAGTTAATTACGTGTCACTTCCGTTTGGAGATTATACGTTCGAAGCTTTCGCTGAAAATGAAGATGGCACTCGATCTTCCAACGTAATTGCATTTGCCATGCAAATTCAAGCACCTTTCTGGAGACAAACCTGGTTTTTGATTCTGGTATTCTTTGGCTCGCGACTGATGCTCGCGATGATTGCTTATTTGCGATTGCGGAAAGCAGCCGAACAGAGAGAACAACAATTGATGTTGATGACGCGCGAACAGGACTTACGAATTGCCCAACTCACCTCCATTCGCGCCCAAATGAATCCGCATTTTATCTTCAACACGATGTCGCTTATTCAAAGTAAAGTGCTGGTGGGACTGAAGGACGAAGCAAGTCATCACATTCAAAATTTTTCAACCTTGCTCCGCAAAGTGTTGGATTTTTCTGCTAAGGAAACAATTTTGCTGCAAGAGGAAATTGAGATTCTTGAAAAGTACCTCGCCATTGAAAAAGATCGTTTCGATGGTTCGTTGAATTACACCATCGATATCAGTGACGCGATCAAGGAGGAAATGATCCGCATTCCTTCTTTATTGACGCAGCCATTTGTCGAAAATGCGCTTCGTCATGGATTGATGCACAAAGCCGGCACTAAAGTACTTCACATCAGTATTAGTGTAGTGAATGAGTTTTTGCGGATTCACATTTCCGACAATGGCATTGGCCGAAAGGCTGCTATGGAATTTGCCAAAAGCAGAAAATCGACCCATCAATCTTTTGCTATGGCTGCTTATCAGAAAAGAATTGATTTACTCAATTTTGGAAAGGAACGAAAAATAGAGTTAGAAATAATAGACCGAATGAATGACCATCAAATGCCCGAAGGCACGAGCGTAATCATACATGTCCCCATCGATTATGAGTCATAAAGAAGATATATCCGTTTTGATTGTTGATGACGAAAAGAATGTCCGTGCTGCCATGACGGAGCTGTTGCATACGCATTTGCCTTTCGTAAAAATTGTGGGTGAAGCAGGCAGCATCCCCGAGGCCGTGCGGGAAATCCATCAGCACAATCCCAATCTTGTTTTTTTAGATATTGAAATGCCGGGCTACACCGGACTTCAGTTACTAGAATTTTTTAATTCGAAAGAAATTACATTCGACATCATTTTTGTAACGGCATTTAATGAATATGCGATACAAGCATTTAAAATTGCAGCATTTGATTATTTACTCAAACCGGTTGATCCAACAGAGTTAAAGCGATCTGTCAACCGATACTTGGAAAGCAAACACACGCCCCGATTGGAAGAGCGGGTAAACTTGTTACGAGAGGCTTACGCCAACAATTTAGTTCCCTCACAGTTAGCCGTTCCGTCACTCAGCGGTATTGATTTTATTCGATTGGAAAATATTATCCTTTTGGAAGCTTCGGGCACCTATACCAAAATTGTTCAGGCTTCGGGTCAAACCTTGATAGCCAGTAAACCTCTGGGCGAATTTGAAACGGTATTACAAAACAATTTGAAATTTTTTCGGCCACACCGTTCATTCATCATCAATATGGATTTTATCAAACAACTCTCCAGCCGAGATGGAGATATTATTATGATGCAAAACGAAATGCAAGTGCCGCTTTCTCGCTATCGAAAAGCGGAGTTTGAAAAATTAATCAGCAATTACAAAGTCTAAGGCATCCGGTTGGCATGACGAGTCGCTAGCAACCACTTGCCTTGTCGCTTCACGTAAACTTCGGTGTAACCCAATTCAATTGTCAACGGATTGCCATTCATGGTCACTTGAAATTTTCCGGTGCCATTCACAATAGCGGTTTGTTCGTAAAGTCGAACCTGCGCAGCGTGAATATCAACAGCTACATAGTTGAGTTTGCCTGAAAGCAAATCATCCAATACCTCTTGCTTGGTTTCACTCCACCCATTCGAGTGAACGTATCGTAAATCATTGTCCAGCACCAACGCGAGCGAGTCTACGTTTTTGTGAATCATCCAATCAAATTTCTTTTTTGAGAGCGTAAGAATTTGCTGGTCAGTCGGTGATTGAGCGGGCATTTCATGGATAAATGAAATGCACAATAGAATCAATAGTGCCAATGATTTACGCATGGAAAGAATTTGAAAATACACTTTGAATAGCAACATCGGCAATGCGTTCATCTTCCGCTTCGGAAAGTCCACTCACACCAATACCGCCAATCACTTTACCATCGTGAAGGATGGGTAGTCCACCTCCAAAGCCGGTGATTTTTGCATCGCCCCAAAAAGCTTGTTCACGATTTTTCTCAATCATAAACTCGCCCATCTCGCGTGATGATTTGCGATCACGAGCTGCCGTGTGCGCTTTACTTTGTGCAATTACCGAAGCAGCCGGAGACGCACCGTCCATTCTCAAAAACGAAATTAGTTCACCCTCTGGTCCGCAAACCGCAACAGCCACATGCTTTTGGATCTTTTCTGATTCGGAAACTACTTTTTCGATAAGGCGTATAGCCTCTTTCACGTCCACTTTGAAGATGTGTGTCATAATTTCGTTCGTAAAAACTCAGATGTATATCCTTTTCCTTTTTTGACCATATCTTCCGGAGTACCTGCAAAAAGAAGTTGCCCTCCATTTTTCTCACCACCCTCGGGCCCCAAGTCAATAATCCAATCGGCACACTTGATTACTTCCATGTTGTGTTCAATCACAATCACTGTATGTCCTTCATCTACCAAGGCGTTGATGGCTTTCAATAATTTTGAAATATCATGAAAATGCAAACCGGTGGTAGGCTCATCAAAAATGAAGAGAATATGATCGGCCGCGTCAGACGAATTTTTTCCTAAGAAAGATGCCAACTTCACACGCTGTGCTTCTCCACCGGAAAGGGAATTAGAAGATTGCCCCAACTTTACATAACCAAGCCCCACTTCAAACAAAGGTTTGATGCGCTCGTACACCGGCTTCTTGTCCTTAAAAAATTCCAGTCCTTCCTCCACCGTCATGTCAAGTACATCGGCAATAGACTTATCTTTGTGGGTCACCTCCAGCACTTCTTGTTTGAAACGCTTGCCATGACAGCTTTCACATTCTAAGAAAATGTCGGCCATGAATTGCATCTCCACTTTGATTTCGCCTTCGCCCTCGCACGTTTCACAGCGGCCGCCCTCCACGTTGAAGGAGAAATGAGAAGGTTTGTAGCCGCGCTGTTGCGCCAAAGGTTGGTCGGAATACAAATTACGAATGGCATCGTAGGCTTTCACATAACTGATCGGATTGGAGCGTGACGATTTTCCAATCGGATTTTGATCCACAAATTCAACTTGTTTGATTTTAGTGAAGTCGCCTGTCAGTTGATCGTATTTGCCTGGTGATTCAGATACCGATCCACTCAATCGGCCAACAGCCGGATAAAGAATTTTTGAAATCAATGTCGACTTGCCCGAGCCGCTCACGCCTGTAATCACCGTGAGTGCGCCCAGCGGAAACGTAACTTTGAGATTCTTTAAATTGTTTTCTCGCGCACCCACTACGGTGATCGAGTCTTTCCACTTTCTGCGCAAAGCAGGCACCGGAATTTTCTCTAAGCCACTCAGGTAATCAGTAGTGTGACTGCGAACCTTCCCTTTAATATCTTTAATAGATCCTTGAAACACTAAATGCCCGCCATGCGAACCGGCATCCGGGCCAATATCAATAATCTGATCAGCCGCGCGCATAATTTCTTCTTCGTGCTCTACTACGATTACCGTGTTACCCATATCGCGCAGCGATTTCAAAACTTCAATCATGCGGGCGGTATCGCGTGGATGCAAACCAATGCTCGGTTCATCCATAATATACATGGAGCCCACCAACGCACTGCCCAATGAAGTGGCGAGTTTGATACGTTGAAATTCTCCACCGGATAAAGTAGAGGTTACACGATTCAAGGTGAGATAGCCAAGCCCCACTTTTGTCATATATTCCAACCGCGATTTGATTTCGGTTAAAATGCGTTCCGAAACTTTTTGTTCGTAAGCAGGCAACTTCAGTTTCTGAAAAAACACCAGCGCTTCTTCAATCGGCATCAGCACGATGTCGGTAATAGACGTATCGGCAATTTTTACATACGCTGCATCTTTACGAAGCTTCGTGCCGCGGCAATCCGGGCACGTGGTTCTTCCGCGGTAGCGTGAAAGCATGACACGATATTGAATCTTATGTGTTTTAGACGCGAGGTAACGGAAAAATTCGTGGAGGCCTTCGAAATATTCATTGCCATTCCAGATCAAGTCGCGCTGTTTTTGAGTCAACTCGCTATAAGGCCGGTGTACCGGAAAATCAAATTTGATTCCATTTTTCAACAAAGGTTTTGCCCACTCACTCATTACTTCACCGCGCCACGGAGCGATGGCGCCTTCGTAAATGGAAAGACTTTTATCTGGAATTACCAAGTCTTCATCGATGCCTAAAATTTTCCCAAAACCCTCGCATGTTTGGCAAGCTCCGAAGGGATTATTAAAACTGAAGAGGTTGATCGATGGCTCCGTAAAAGAAATACCATCTAACTCAAAGCGATCCGAAAAATTCTTTTTGGTACCGCCTTCCACATACACAGCGCAATCACCATGACTTTCGAAGAAGGCAGTCTGTACCGAATCAGACAACCGAAAAGTTAAATCTTCGTCCGTTGCATTAACTGCCGCACGGTCAATTAAGATTTCAACGTCACCTTCAATCTTTTTTGCTTTCGCAGATGGCTTTTTCTTTACCTCACCTTCAGCCGGAGGTGCACCAACCAGTTCTTCAATAAATTTAACTTCACCATCCACCAGCACTCGGGTAAATCCTTTGCTGAGTAAGAGATTGAGTTCATCGGCAAGCTTGCGACCTTTTTCAACTTGAAGTGGACACGTAATCATAATGCGCGTTCCTTCTTTCTGCCGGTTGATGTAATCGACAACATCGGCTACTGAGTCGCGCTTTACTTCTTGTCCGCTTACAGGAGAATACGTTTTACCAATTCGGGCAAACAGTAACTTCAGGTAATCGTAGATTTCAGTTGTGGTGCCAACAGTCGAGCGTGGGTTTCGTGTATTCACTTTTTGCTCAATGGCGATAGCAGGCGAAACCCCACGAATGTAATCCACTTCGGGTTTTTCCATGCGACCCAAAAATTGTCGCGCGTACGAACTCAAGCTTTCTACATACATCCGTTGACCTTCGGCAAACAAAGTATCGAAGGCAAGAGAAGATTTGCCCGATCCGGATAGTCCAGTGATCACCACGAGTTTGTTCCGTGGAATGGCTACGCTAAGATTTTTAAGGTTATTGACTCGCGCCCGCTTAATAATAATGTATTGCTTGGGATCGAGGTCGTCTAAATGAGAGTCGTCAGGAAAGTTATTCATTTCAATCGGTAAAAGTAGAAAATAGCCAAACGATGTCCTACCGAAGATCAACTTAACTCTTGAACCTGAATTACAATTTTAAGTTTTCAGGGTTTTGAAAATTATTCCAAAAGGTGATTAAGTCAATTTGGGCTGTTGAAACAATCCGGTAATAAAGGCTGATCTGCTTAACAACAACACAACGATGGATGTTATCCGATGGATTGATTACAGGATAAATTTTAGGATATTTTGATAATCTGAGAATGACTTCATCTACGCGATCAAGAAAATCCGAAGTCACTTGATCTCCCCACACGGTGTTAAGTAGTCAACATTTTGTGAAAAGGAATCTTAAGCTTCTGGAGTCCAGATGATTTTCACCTTTGTTATTTTTTCACCCGCGAACGAAATTCACTCATTACTTCATGGTGCGGGGAACCAACTCCTTGTTTAGATTGTAGCAAACCTCTTTCAATAGATGACTTTAGTTGAGGATTCAATTCATCCCAGATTGAAACTTCCGCTCCTTCCAGAATAGCCTTTACCTGTTGTAAGATAAAATCATCTTCGGTAGAAGCGAGTGTTTCCAGTAATTCGTTTTTTGAATTTTATCCATTCTCAGAAGGTTGGTTTCGGATTACTGCTTTTCGATTAGTAATTTAATTATCAAAATCCGGATCGTAGCTGGCTTCTTTTCCACCATCGCCATCATCATCAAAGCCATCGCCACTATCTCCAGCGTCAAAGTCATCGTCCCGCGGGCCTTGAGCCTCGTCATCTTCGGCATCAAACTCTTGCTTTTTGCCCGATTCCACATCGTATTCGCCCTCGCTATTTTTAGTAGCCGGCACTTTCACCAAAAATACGGAGTCTTCTGTTTCCAACGGAAACACAAAGATGGGCTCTTTCTTCGCATTGGTAATGCGAGTGATACTGGATTCATACCCATTAGGGTATTGTTCGCGCATTAATTCGCGCAAGTCTTCGGATAAATTTTCCAGACTCTTAATCAAACGTTTTTTAGCTACTGCCATGGCGGGATTATAATACAATCAAAAAATCGGCTCAATTAGCGAAAGAAATTATACAACAGGCAAGATTTTTGTAAAAATTTTTTGGGTTTCGGTAAAATAATTCTACTTTTCACTATTCAAGTTAAAAAAACTAACCCACACACTATCGAGCGACATCTTTACGTTACTAAAACGCAAGACGATGATTGACAGCAGATCTAGCGACAGCCAACTGGTTGCGCTCTATCAAACCGGTAACGAAGAGGCGTTCGAAATGCTACTTCAGAGACACAAATCCCGTATTTATACGGCTATCTATTTAATCGTTAAAGATCGCTATGAAGCACAAGACTTGCTTCAAGACACCTTTATAAAGGCGATCAACACGATTAAAGGTGGTCGATACAACGAAGAAGGGAAATTTCTTCCTTGGATTTGCAGGATCGCACACAACTTGGCAATCGACCATTTCCGAAAAAACAAGCGCTACCCCGAGGTAACGCTGGAAGACGGAAGCCATGTGTTTGATTCTATGCAGTTTGCAGAAGAATCTTTCGAAGACAAGCAATTGCTGCGCGACACACGCGCACGCATGCGCGACCTGATAAAGGAACTGCCTGAAGAGCAAAAGCAGGTGCTGATTATGCGGCACTATTTGCAGATGAGCTTTCAGGAAATAGCGGAACGCACGGATGTGAGTATAAATACGGCACTGGGGAGAATGCGCTATGCGTTGATCAACTTGAGAAAGAAGATGATTAAAAACCATATTGCCTATGATAAAAACATTTACCCAGAACGACCTGATCAGGTTTTTATACCACGAGACCTCGGAGCAAGAGGAGAGGGAGATTAACAGAGCCTTGCTCTGCGATAACGTGCTGCAGGCACAATACAAAGAGTTGACTGCAGGCATGAAAGCGCTGGACGAAGCCCAAATGCAGCCTTCCTCGGCTACTGTCTTATCTATTTTGAGCTACTCTCGCGGCATGCAGGAGCATAGTTCGTAAACCTTACCAGGAGCCTTCGCTTAACGAAGGCTCTTTTTGTTTACAGCCCATCCTCATCTTTCAACAACTCAGTTGAAATTTTTAGCTGAGTGCAGACAGATGTGTGTACCATTGTAGCATGACAACAGAAAAACTTCTCACGGGCATGTTGTGGGTACACATAGCCGGAGGCACCATTGCATTATTGAGTGGCCTGATAGCAATGTTCACCGCAAAAGGTGGCAAAACACATCGATTGGCAGGTAAGATTTACGTTGCCGGAATGACGGCCGTTTTTGTAGGAGCTTTGTTTACTGCTATCGGTCACCATAAAGATTTTCTCCTAATGGTAGCATTTTTTAGCTACTACATGACCGTGCGAGGTTATCGGATTTTATACCTCAAAAATCTTAACCAAGGTCAGAAACCTCAGTTATTGGATTGGATGATCAGTTCCTTGTCAGGAGTTTTTATAATTTCATTATTGGGCTGGGGAATTTGGGCACTTATTCAAGGCGTAGGCATGGGCATTGCCGGAATCATGTTTGCCTTGATTGGCTCTTCTTTTCTAATAGCCGATGTTCGGAATTTCATTCACCCTCCAAAAGAAAAGATGCATTGGTGGTATTCGCACATCAGCAGTATGGGCGGAAGCTATATTTCAGCTGTCACGGCCTTTGTAGTAGTGAACATTCAACTTCCACAGCACAATTGGATTTTGTGGATTTTACCCGGAATAATCGGAGGTGTCATCATCGGAAGAACGATTCGGAAGTACAAAGCAAAATTTCAGACAGCATCTAATGCCTAAAGAAACAAAGCAACTTCTTCTACCAACTCTTTCGATTTCAAATTATGTCCTAAACCCTCGGTAGTAATCAATTTGGCTTTTGGCCACACGTCTACCATATCCAACGCTGTTTTGTAAGGTGCTTCTTTGTCTTCTTTATCGTGAATAATCAAACCATCAATCGTCAATGATTTGGCGAACTCTTTCATCTTAAAGTAAGATGGAGGATGACCGATGGTTTGTAAGAAGTATTGATGTGTTAACTCAATCATTCGCTTCGATAATCCCAACACCTTCTGGTAATAATTAAAGAAATATCCTACTTCACCCGGAGCAGCCATAATCACCAACTTGCTAATGGGCAAATTAGGAATGCGATGAAATGTATACACAGCCGCAAAGCCGCCAAATGAATGAGTGAGGATGGCATGCAATGAAGGATGCTTGGACATAAACTGTTCAATCAATCCACTGTAGTGTGGCAGATTGAGGAAATCGCCTTCAGATAAACCGTGACCGGGTGCATCTAAGGAGTAAATCGTAAACTCTTCCTTGGGTAATCGGTTGATCACATAGCGCCACCAGTAGCTGTGGCTCTGCCATCCGTGCAGCAGCAATACTTTCTTTTCTCCGTTTCCCCAGCGGTAGCCTTGTACTTTTTTGTCGGCATAAAGAATAGTAAACTGTTCATCAGCCTTTTGCAGAAACTCCAGTTGATGTGGTTTCATTTTAATTCTGCGAGGCCAGCAGAAAAGCTCAAAACCTTTTTTGCCGGCTATCTTCGGAGCAACAATGGCAAGCGTATTCAAATACAAGCCAATCGAACGGACGAATATTTTGTTCATAAAATTTAATCAACAGTTAATTTTTTTTCCGCAATGCCTTCGATCATTTTTTCCAGATGGGTGATCACGATTTGAATGTCGCGGTTGGATTTAGAAAGTTTGCTCATCATAATCGCCCCTTCCAGACTGGCGATCATTACCGTAGCAAAGTATTCGAGGTCGATTTCTTTTTTGATCTGATCAAACTTCTGGCCGTTGGTCAACAAAGTGACGATGGATTGTTTCAGTACATCTAAAATCAGATTTGCTTTTTTACGTAAGTGCGGACTTTGGTCATCGGCCTCAATGGCCACATTCAGCAACGGGCAACCTCCTTTGATCGGTGGCTTGGTCACATACGATTCAAAAAAATGAATAATGGCCTTCAACTTTTCAACTGCATTGGATTTTTGTTTAATCTCTGCACGCATTTTCTCAAACATCACCTCCGTCAGGTGAACCAACGTCTGCTCTTCCAGCTTCTCTTTGCTTTTGAAATGTCGGTAAATAGCCCCTTTCGTAAAACCGGTGGCATCTGTAATATGACTGATGGAGGTAGCTCGATAGCCTTGCACATTAAATAAGCCTCCGGCATGGTTAAGAATAGCTCCTTTTGTTTCTGTTGGATTGCGCATGCCACAAAGATACCGATCGGTATCTAAATAAAAAATCATTTGTTCCGGCAACTTCCGTAGATCGGTGTGTGTTTGTCATAAAAACGTCTATATTTTCTTCATGGAAGATTTACTGCAACAACTTCAGCGAGTGCCCGAGTTACAAACAGTGCCAATGACCCAGCTCCAATGGATGGCCGACAAGGGTCGGATCGATTCTTTTGCGGATGGCGAAAAGGTTTTTAACAAAGGCGATGCGATCACCGAGCTGCGCATCATTCTGAAAGGAGAGGTCAATCTTTTTTTGGAACAAGCCGGTAATCTAAGAAACATGGGCACCGTTGGAGCCGGAGAAATTACAGGTAAGCTTCCGTTTTCACGGATGAAAGGCGCCACCGGAACGGGAATTGTAACGGGCGAAACGATCGTGTTTTCGCTGCATCAGGATTTTTTTCCGGAGATGATCCGAAACCATCATGAATTAGTGGAAGCACTCGTGCACGTGATGACCGATCGGGTGCGCGACAACACGCGCATGCAACAACAAAACGACAAGATGATGGCGCTTGGCAAGCTCTCGGCCGGCTTAGCGCATGAACTCAACAATCCTTCGGCAGCGGTGGTGCGAAGTGCACATGAGTTGAAAAAACATCTGTCCAACATTCCCGATAATTTTAAGCGTGTCATTCAAATTCGAACCTCTGAGCAAGTCGTTGATCAGGTCAATCAATTGGTGTTTTCAAAAATTACTAATGCCGGAAAAACTTCGCTATCCATGTTGGCAAAAACAGCACTGGAAGATGAACTGACCGAATGGCTTGAGTCCAATGAAATCGCCAATGCCTATGAAATGACGGAGGTAATGGCGGAATTTGATATTCATGCTGAAGATTTGGAGCTAGTAAAGTCATGGCTGCGGCCGGAAGACAAACAGCCCGTCATTGGCTGGATCTATCAGGTGCTAACAACCGAAAAATTAGTGACGGAAATCGAGGAGGCTGCGAAACGTATCAACACGTTGGTCACTTCCGTGAAAGGATACACGCACATGGATCAAGCCCCCGAAAAACAACTCACTGATATTCATGTGGGCATTCGCAATACGCTTACCATGTTGAATCATAAACTCAAAAAGAATGGCATCAAACTGATAGAAAGTTTCGATGCGCAATTGCCGCTAGCATCGATATTTATCAGTGAAATGAATCAGGTGTGGACGAATGTAATTGACAATGCCATCGATGCCATGGAATGTCGCTCAAATAATACATTGGAAATCAAAACAGAGAAGAAAGGTTCGTTCATTAATGTTTCGATCATCGACAATGGTCCCGGCATTCCGAAAGAAATACAAGACAAAATATTCGATCCTTTCTTTACGACTAAATCCATAGGGAAAGGAACCGGCCTGGGCTTGGAAGTAGTTCGCCAGATCATTCACCAACACAATGGCAAAGTGTATGTGGATTCAAATCAGGGTCGAACTGAGTTTATTATTTGTTTCCCGATTTAAAAGTTGATAAATGAAAAAACCAATTATACTGGCCGTGGATGATGATCCCCAAGTGTTGCGGGCGGTGGCGCGCGATCTGCGGAATCAATATGGAAAAGAATACCGCATCATCAGCACGACTTCTGCGAACGAAGCATTGGCTTCGCTCACCGAGTTAAAAAACAAAAATGAAACCATAGCGCTCTTTCTGTCGGATCAGCGAATGCCCGAAATGTTGGGTGTACAGTTTTTGCAGCAGGCCAAAGAACTTTTTCCGCAAGCAAAACGAATTTTGCTGACAGCCTATTCTGATACCGAAGCGGCCATTCGCGCCATCAACGAGGTGCAGTTGGATTATTATCTCATGAAGCCGTGGGATCCACCGGAAGAAAAATTGTTTCCGGCATTGAATGATCAATTGGAAGAATGGCAAAGCAAACACATTCCGGTTTTTCACGGCATTCGCATGGTCGGCTACCAATGGTCGCCACGCTCTCATCAGATTAAAGATTTCCTTTCCGGCAATTTGATTCCATACCAATGGCTCGACATTGAATCGGATGTATCTGCTTCGGAATTAATTCTGTTGAATAAAATTGAAACTAAAGACTTGCCTGCTGTTTTTTTTGAAGATGGCTCGTTTCTTTTAAATCCCGATTTGGCCGCAGTGGGCGAGAAGACAGGCATGCAGTCCAAAGCATCCAAAACGATGTACGATGTTACGATCATAGGCGCAGGACCAGCCGGATTAGCTGCAGCGGTGTATGGAGGTTCGGAAGGTTTGAATACAGCACTCATCGAGAAACGCGCTCCTGGTGGACAAGCCGGAACGAGTTCGCGCATTGAAAATTATTTGGGTTTCCCCAATGGATTGAGCGGAGCCGAACTTTCGCGCAGAGCGATTTCGCAAGTCACACGCTTTGGAGTTGAATTTCTTTCGCCTCAAGAAGTGGTCGACATTACCATCAAAGACAACTACAAAATCATTACACTTCGCGATGGCAGTGTGCTCAACACACGCAGTGTAATCATTACTACAGGAGTTGACTATCGCGCGTTGGAAGCAACCGATGTTGAAAAGTTTACAGGGGCAGGAATTTATTATGGTGCTTCCACCACCGAGGCGCAAGCTTGCCGCAATCAGGATGTGTACATTGTAGGTGGAGGCAATTCCGCAGGACAATCGGCCATGTATTTATCCAACTTTGCGGCACGTGTTTTTATCGTCATCCGCAAAAAAGATTTGTCGTCTACCATGTCTCAGTACCTGATCGATCAGATCAATGGTACTAACAACATCCACCTCGTTCCAGAAACGATTGTAGGTCAAGTACTAGGCAATGAGAAGTTGGAAGAAATTTGTTTGGAAAATATAGTGACGAAGGCGCGCCAACAAGCGAAAGCAGCTGCGCTGTTCATCTTCATTGGCGCCAAGCCTATTACTGATTGGATCAAACTAGACATTATCAAAGACGACAAAGGTTTTATTGAAACGGGTCGTGATTTATTAAAATACGAGGCGTTCAAGAAATCATGGAAGCTGCAACGCGAACCCTTTTTATTAGAGACATGCAATCCAGGCATTTTTGCAGCGGGCGATGTACGTGCAGGAGCAATGAACCGAGTGGCATCGGCCGTTGGAGAAAGAGCGATGGCCATCAAATTTGTGCACGAATACTTAGCCGAAAACTAAAACAGCTATGAGCATTAAAAAAGAAATTTGTTCGCACCTGCTGGCATGGAGTCAGCAGGAAATGAAAGTGCAAAAGAAACACCAATGTGATGATTGCGTAAAGACAGGTGATACGTGGGTTCATTTGCGTACCTGCCAAACGTGCGGAGCCACCCTCTGCTGCGATTCATCCGACAACCAACATGCTTCGAAACATGCGAAGGCAACAGGCCATCCGATAGCGATTTCAGCCGAGCCGGGCGAGCAGTGGGCGTGGTGTTATGTAGATGAACAGATTGTGGGGTACTAGAACGTTTACTTCGAACCGCGCAAGTGCTTTGGCACCCATACTTTTTCTAAAAGTGTAAAAGCAATTTCAATCAGGATTGCGAGTACTGCCGCAGGTATGGCGCCACGTAAAATCAACGAAGTGTTGTTCAAGGCAAGTCCGGTAACGATAAATTCACCCAAACCTCCGGCACCAATAAATGCAGCCAGTGTAGCGGTGCCCACATTAATTACCGCAGCCGTGCGAATGCCGGTTAATAACATCGGCATGGCCAAAGGCAACTCCACCCACTTTAATTTTTGAAAACGCGTCATCCCGATGCCATCGGCTACTTTTTTTACGAGCGGATCGACTGAGCGCAATCCCGCCAACGTGTTTCGTAAAATCGGAAGGAGTGCATAGAGAAACAACGCTACGATTGCGGGCCAAGTGCCAATACCAAATACCGGAATCATAATCGCCAGCAAGGCAATAGAAGGAATGGTTTGCAATAGTCCGGTGAAGTAGAGAATACCATTTGACACTCGGGGTTTCCAGTAAAGCCAAATCCCCAAAGGAACAGCAAACAGAATAGCCGCCAGCAAGGCGGAGAAGGTGAGCAACAAATGTGTGCCTGTTTTAGAAATGACATCGTTGGCCACCGAAGTAGGTTGACCAGACTGTGTTGTGATTTTTAATTTTGTTGATAGAAATGATGCAGCTACTTCAGCAAATGTTTTTTTCTCGTAAAGGACTTCGCCATTCATCGCCTGCATGGCTTTTTCATCGATCTGTCCATCCAAGCGGGAAAGAATTTTCTTGGCTCGGGCATCCAGATTTTTTTGATACAATGAAGTTGCCTGGTAAGCCGGAAAAAAATTCTGGTCATCTTTTAGTACGATCAAACCATATTGGCTGATCTCGCCATCGGTAGAGTACGCATCGGTAATGTCAATTTTAGTTTCAGTCAGTGCCTGATAAGCAAGGCCGTGCTCAAGCCCCACAGCTTTCTGCGGAAGCGCATACTTCTTTGCCAGATTTTCCCACCCATCTTCACGTTTTAAAAATTCGTAACTCATCCCAATTTTTAGTTCGGGATGATTTTTTAAATCAGCGATTGAAAGAATTTTAGTGCGCGTGCTGAAATCCCGTGTGCAAACCAGCGCGTAGGAATTGTTAAATCCGTAAGGTGCGCTTACTTCGAGGCCATAGCGTTCTTGCAAAGCAGCATTCATAGAAGCATACTCCATGTTGGACTCTTTCAAAATTTCGGCCGTCAGCGTGCCGCTGTATTCCGGATAAACATCAATGGCGCGATTGCGCAACGCTTCAAAGCATACCAGCGTGCCACCTAAATTGTAATGTCGCTCAACGGCAAACCCTTCACTTTCCAAAAGCTGCGCAATGATTTCGCTGAGAATGTAGCCTTCATTAAAATGTTTGGCGCCTACATGAATAGTTTGACCAGCCATCGCATGAGCCACCAAAAGAAAGCCGATGAGAAAAAACTTTTTCATGAATCGAGCGATGCGTTTATCAAATCGCGAACGGCTTGCGTGGCTGGTTCACTAATTACGTTGGATGCGCGGTCGAACTGTTGCACCTTACCTCGATCGAGTACTAGAATAAAATCTGCCAGCTTTTTGGCCTCACGCATATCGTGCGTTACCAGCAACATGGTGCGTGGTGCCAGATGCTGCAATTTCACGATCTCTTGTTGAATGTCTTGACGTGTGATGGGATCCAGCGCACCCATCGGTTCATCCATCAACAACAAAGGTGGATTCAGATAAAGCGCGCGACAAATGCCTACACGCTGTTGTTCGCCACCCGATAATTCATAAGGATATTTTGGTTGGTAGCTGGAAGGCAATCCTACCAATTCCATCAGTTCATTTACACGAGCACCCGGTTGGCTGTTGTCGCGTACCTTGCCGGCAATAGCTATGTTTTGGGCGATGGTAAGATGCGGAAATAATCCGGTGCCTTGAACCATGTAACCCATCCGCAGTCGTAGAGCTGTTGTTTGATTGTAGTTGAGTGGTTGATTAAATACGGAGACTTGCCCTTTTGACGGACGGAGCAATCCGTTAATTAATTGAAGAAGGGTTGATTTGCCGCTCCCGCTTTTGCCGATGATCGCGGTGATTTTATTTTCTTGGAATCGGATAGTGAGATTTGTCAGCACCTCTTGCCCACCGTAGCCGTGACTCACCTCTGTCAATTCAACCATACAGCAAGATAAATCATTTGGCCACATTTATGAATTCATAAAAATCCATACCTTGAATGCACAATTAACTTTTATGCAAAACCCATTTTCATTGGAAGGAAAAGTAGCCCTGGTAACTGGCGCTTCAAAAGGTATCGGTCAATCGATTGCCGAGTATTATGCTGCGGCCGGGGCAAAAGTGGTGGTGAGCAGCCGCAAACAAGAAGCAGTAGAGGCGGTGGCCACGGAAATAAAAAGCAAAGGTTTTGAAGCAACCGCCATCGCCTGCCACATGGGTGACATGAATGATGTTCATCGTTTAGCGGAAGCAACATTAGCTAAGTATGGCACGATCGATATTTTGGTAAACAATGCAGCCGCCAATCCGGTGTTTGGCCCTGTGGTAGATACGAGTTTAGAGGCGTTTGATAAAATCATCGCGGTGAATGTGAAAGGCCCTTTTGAGCTGGCAAAAAAGATCTATCCGATTCTAAAAGCTAAAAAATCTGGATCAGTGGTAAACATCAGCTCGATCGGTGGACTTCGGCCCGAGCCGGGTTTGGGAATCTACAGCATGAGCAAAGCGGCATTAATTTCACTAACGAAGGTGATGGCGAAAGAATGGGGTGATGATAACATTCGTGCGAATGTGATTTGTCCCGGACTGATTAAAACAAAATTTAGTGAAGCACTCTGGAGCAACGATAAAATGATGGCCATGATGATGAAAGTGTTGCCCATCAAACGCGTGGGCACTCCTGAAGAAATTGCAGCACTCGCGTTGTATTTAGCTTCGGATTCGTCCGCCTACTGTACCGGCAGTGTGTTTACAGCAGATGGCGGGTTTACGATTTAAAATTTTAATGTTGTTACGTTAAGCCATTCTTAAAACCTCACCTTATCCTCTCCACAAGAGAGGAAGTTAGTGGAGCTTAACGTAACAACATTTCTACTCTTCGTAATAGATCACATTCAGCAATGTATTGCCAACAGCACCAAGTGTTTCTTTGCTGATAATATTCATGTTGTCTTTGGTGGCATGATGATAGTCACCAAAGAAACCAATACCCGCTTGGTAGTGCACAATGTCGATCATCGGAATTTTTCCGAGTTGATTGACAAACAAGTGATCATCGGTGATGCCAGCTACATTCTGTTTTACAAAATAATCGCTGTAGCCAATCTTTGCGGCTCGATCCCAAACCTTTGAAACAATCTGTGGAGCAAATTGCAACGACACTTCTTCTCTGAAAAATTGTGCTCTGCGCGATCCCACCATGTCCAACAAAATGCCGTAGTGCGCCATGTAGTTTTTAGGAAGCTTATTCTTCGCCCAATATTGTGAGCCCAAGCACCACCACGATTGCCCCTCCGGTAAATCGCTATGCGAAGTACCCTCTTTCTCACCCCAGTCTTCGCCATCAAATAAAATAATGTCCACACCAACAGCAGGGGTTTCTTTGGCTTGATGAAATACGCGCGCCATTTCAAGTAATACACCTACACCACTGGCACCATCATTCGCGCCATCAAACGCAGCATCTTTTTTCACAGGATCTTTATCCGCAAAAGGGCGTGTATCCCAATGAGCGGCTAATAACACGCGCTTTTGTTTTTCCGGATAAAAACGCGCGATGATATTTTTCAAGTGCAACTTCTGTTGATCGAAAGAGACCGCATCAAATTCTTGCACCAACACCTCGGCTCCATTTTTTTTAAGTTGAGCAATTAAATACTGCGCTGTTTTTTGATGCGCTGTGGAATTTGGAACACGCGGCCCAAAGTGTACTTGCTTCTTTACAAATTGATAGGCGGAGTCCGCATTGAAAGGTGGAACCGTAACGATTCTCTCCACTACTTTTTCTTCAACCGGAGGCTTTTTCGAATTACACGCAGCGGCCACAATCACCACCACCATCAAAACAAAACGGATGCGCATAAGAGTCATTTCTAAGATTCAAAGAACATACTATTTGCGATAAAGTAAAAATCAGTTACATTTGCATCACTTTCTTGAAAAATCAACTAGAGGGGACCGAAAAGTCCCCTCTTTGTTTGTAGATAGTTATGGAATTGGCTCAAAAAATAAAGGAATTGACCGAAGCACACCTGAATGACCCTGGTCATTTTTTGGTGGATGTACTCATTTCGAAGTACAAGCCTACCAAAATAGTGGTGCAATTGGATGGCGATAAGGGCATCAGCATCGATAGCTGTGCGGAAGTTAGCCGCAAGCTGTCGGAAGAATTGGAGACGCTGAACCTGATTGAAGGCGCTTATAATTTGGAAGTGGGCACACCTGGTTTGGATGTGCCGCTGAAAATGAAGCGACAATATTATGCCAATGTGGGCCGAACATTAAAAGTGCAGGTGAAAAGCAAGCAGTACATCGAAGGCCGATTGCTGGAAGTGAATGACGAGCGCATTGTCATCGAAACACCTTCGCGCGAGAAGAAGAAAGAATTAGTAAAAATGGAAATACTTTTTAGTGATATAGAAAAAACAATTGTAACCGTGTCTTTTAACTAGCAAGCCGTATGGATGCATCAACACTGATCGAATCGTTTGCCGATTTCGCCAAGCAAAAAAACATTGACCGCCCTACTATGATCCGCATCTTGGAAGATGTGTTTCGTAATATGATCAAGAAAAAATACATCGAAGATGATAACTTCGACATCATCGTCAATGCCGACAAGGGTGACTTGGAAATCTGGCGCTTTCGCGAGATTGTAGAAGACGACTCAGAAGATATCTGGGAACACGACAAGATCAGCTTAAGCGATGCACGCAAAATCGAACCTGATTTTGAAGTGGGTGAAGAAGTAGCAGAGGAAGTTCACCTGGAAGACTTCGGACGCAGAGCGGTAACAACAGCTCGTCAAACACTCATCCAAAAAGTAAAGGATTTAGAGAAAGATATTGTTTATCAAAAATACAAAGACATCGTAGGCGAAGTGATTACCGGAGAGGTATATCAGGTGTTGAGCCGCGAAGTGTTGTTAATTGATGCCGAAGGCAATGAAATTTCGATTCCTCGTGGAGAGCAAATTCCAAAAGACCGCTACCGCAAGGGAGAAACGGTAAAATCAATCGTTCACAAAGTAGACATGGTAAATGGCAGCCCGAAAATTATTCTTTCGCGCACCTCACCTGTTTTCCTCGAAAGATTATTCGAGCAGGAAGTTCCCGAAGTATTTGATGGTTTGATTACCATTAAAAGAGTAGTGCGCGAGCCGGGCGAAAGAGCCAAAGTGGCGGTAGAATCGTATGATGACCGCATTGATCCGGTAGGCGCTTGCGTGGGTATGAAAGGTTCTCGCATTCATGCCGTAGTGCGTGAGTTGCAAAATGAAAACATCGATGTAATCAACTATACCGAGAATTTAGAGTTGTATATCCAGCGTGCATTGAGTCCCGCTAAAATTGTTTCGATTAAAATCGATAAAGACAATAAGCGCGTATCTGTGTTCTTGAAACCCGATCAGGTTTCGTTAGCCATCGGTAAAGGAGGTTTGAACATTAAGTTGGCAAGCCGGTTGGTAGAGATGGAGATCGATGTGTTCCGTGAAAATGATACACAAGTAGCTGAAGAAGATGTTGACCTTGATGAATTCAGCGATGAGATCGAAAGCTGGGTTATCGATGAATTGAAGCGCATTGGCTTGGATACCGCTAAAAGCGTTTTGAATCTTAACAAAGAGGAAATTGTTCGCAGAACAGATTTGGAGGAAGAGACTGCTGAAGCAGTATTAAATGTATTGAAAAAGGAATTTGAATAGGTAGTTGCTCTTGAAATGGGCATTTAATCAGTAAAAAAGCAGATATTTGGGCATGGCAGAAGAAAAATCAGTACGATTAGGGCAGGCATCTCGTAAGCTGAACGTGGGGCACAACACCATTTTGGATTTTTTAACCAAAAAAGGTGTAAGTGTTGAGAACAACCCCAACGCAAAGATCACTGCAGAGCAGTTTGCCATGTTGGCAAAAGAATTTGCCTCTTCTGCCTCCGAAAAGTTAGAAGCATCTCACCTTACTATTGGTATCAAACCGGTAGAGGCTCCCGTAGCACCTAAGGTTGAACCGGAAGTCACCCGCAAGAAAACCGATGAGGAGGAAAGTGTTTTAATCAAAAATCTGGGTTCAAAAGATATTGTTAAGCACAAAGAAGAGCCCAAGGCAGAGAAAGTAGAAAAAGTTGAAAAAGTTGAAAAGGTTGAGGTAGATAAGCCAAAATTGGAAGGCATTAAAGTGCTGGGCAAAATTGAACTGGATACCGAACCCAAGAAGAAAGAGAAGGAAAAAGAAAAAGAAAAGCCTGCTGCCGAACCGGTGCAAGTAGTGCAGCCCGAACCGCCAAAGGTGGTGAAGGTAGAAGAGAAACAACCCGAGCCAATCAAAGCGCCAGAGCCGGAAAAACAACCCGAACAGCAAGAAGTTATCAAAGCCAAAGCCGACAAACTGCAAGGTTTGAAAGTGCTTTCTAAAATCGAACTTCCGGTAGAAAAGAAAAATCAACCGGTAGCCTCATCTGATCTTAATAAGAACAACCAACAAAAGCGTCCGCGCAAGCGTTTGCCCAATGCCAATGAACAACGCCCGCAAGGCGGAGGTAGTCATGGTAGTCAACAGCGCCCGCAACAAGGCGGAGGGCCTCAAAAGCCTTTTGTTCGCACACCAAAGCCTGAGCCTACCGATAAAGAAATTCAGGATCAAGTGCGTGCTACCCTCGCGAAGCTAAGCGGAGGTCAAAAGAAATTTACCGGAGCAAAGTATCGTAAAGAAAAGCGTCAGGCGGTTTCTGATGCGGAAGTGGAAAGATTACAACAAGAACAAGAGTCTTCAAAGACACTGAAAGTAACCGAATTTATTTCGGCCAACGACTTAGCTTCTTTGATGAACGTTTCGGTAAACGATGTTATTTCTACTTGCCTTGGCTTGGGAATGTTCGTTTCCATCAACCAACGTTTGGATGCAGAAGCAATCACGGTGATTGCCGATGAGTTTGGCTTTGATGTACAATTCTCATCAGCCGATGAGGAAGTAGTGGTAGTCGAAGAAGATTCTGAAGAAGACTTGTTGCCTCGCGCACCTATTGTTACCATCATGGGTCACGTTGACCATGGTAAAACGTCCTTGCTCGATTATATCCGCAATACGAAAGTAACGGCTTCCGAAGCCGGAGGTATTACGCAGCACATTGGTGCGTATGATGTAATGACCAAGAGTGGAAATAAAATCGCATTCCTCGATACACCGGGTCACGAAGCCTTCACTGCTATGCGTGCACGCGGTGCGAAGTTGACAGACATTGCTGTAATCGTAATTGCAGCAGACGATAACATTATGCCGCAAACAAAAGAGGCCATTAACCATGCACAAGTTGCGGGCGTTCCTCTTGTTTTTGCCATCAATAAGATCGATAAACCATCTGCTAATCCTGAAAAGATTAAAGAGGGGCTATCAAAAATAAATATTTTGGTAGAAGACTGGGGTGGTAAATACCAAAGTCAAGGAATTTCAGCAAAGACTGGAGTAGGTATTGATGATCTGTTGGAAAAAGTATTGCTCGAGGCCGAATTGCTAAATCTGAAAGCAAACCCGAACAAGGCAGCGATTGGGTCAATCATTGAAGCCGAGTTGGATAAAGGCCGTGGCTATGTTACCACCTTGATGGTGCAGGCCGGTACTTTGCGTGTAGGAGATATTATGGTGGCAGGATCGAACTATGGTCGTGTAAAAGCCATGTTTGACGATACCGGAAAAAAAGTAAAAGAAGCAGGTCCTTCCACACCGGTTCAAGTATTAGGTTTGGATGGCGCGCCACAAGCAGGTGAGAAATTCCAGGTAATGGAAAGCGACCGTGAAGCGCGTGAGGTGGCCAATAAGAGAAGTCAGATTTTACGTGAGCAGAGCATCCGCACGAAGAAACATATTACGTTGGATGAAATTGGCAGACGTTTGGCAATCGGTTCATTCAAGCAATTGAATGTGATTATCAAAGGTGACGTGGACGGTTCAATCGAAGCGTTATCCGATTCATTGTTGAAACTGTCAACACCGAAAGTAGCCGTAAGTATCATTCACAAGGCAGTAGGTCAGATCTCCGAATCCGATGTATTGTTGGCTTCTGCTTCCGATGCGATCATCCTCGGCTTCCAGGTGCGTCCTTCGGCTTCGGCTCGCAGATTGGCAGAGAACGAAGAGATCGAAATCCGCTTGTACTCCATCATTTACGATGCGATCAACGAAATCAAGGCTGCCATGGAAGGTATGCTCGAGAAGGAGTTTGAAGAAGTGATTGTAGGTAATGCCGAAGTACGCGATGTGTTCAAGATCACGAAAGTGGGAACCGTTGCCGGATGTATGGTTACCGATGGATATGTGAAACGCAACAACCCGATCCGTTTGATTCGCGATGGTATTGTAATTTACTCAGGTGAGATGACTGCATTGAAGCGATTCAAAGACGATGCGGCCGAGGTGCGTTCAGGTTTCGACTGCGGTATCAGCATCAAAAACTTCAACGATATTAATGCCGGAGACGTGATTGAGAGCTACGAGAAACGCGAAGTGAAGCGAGCGAAAGTCTAATCAGAAACTGATTCATTAAGTCAAATAAAAACCCAATCAGATTTTGATTGGGCTTTTTGTTTGATGAAAAATGGTTTTGCCACGAAGGCACTAAGCCACGAAGATTTATTAGAGATTTAGTGTCTTTGTGGCTATTAATAAAAAAGCCCGATCAGAAAGATCGGGCTTCGTTGTTAAAATGATTTTATTAGAACTTCACCTCTGGAGCTTTATCAGCGCCTTCTGCAGCTTTGAAAAAGCCTTTTTCAGTAAAGCCTCCAATCTTAGCAATCAAATTGCCAGGAAAACCAACAATGGCTGTATTGAAACCTTGAACGGCCTCATTGAAACGCTTACGAGAAACTGAAATCCGGTTTTCCGTTCCTTCCAATTGCGCTTGCAGGTCGAGGAAATTCTGATTGGCTTTTAACTCAGGATAGTTTTCAGAAACTACCAGCAATCTTCCTAAAGCAGAGCTAAGACCTGTTTGTGCTTGTTGAAATTGTGCTAATTTTTCTGGAGTCAAATTGGTAGGATCAATTTTCATTTGTGTGGCACTGGCACGAGCCTCAATCACTTTGGTCAATGTTTCTTGCTCAAAGTTGGCATATCCTTTCACAGTACTTACTAAGTTGGGAATCAAATCTGACCTTCTTTGATAGTCAGACTCCACATCGCCCCATGCTTTTTTCACTTCCTGATCTTTGCTGGCAATGCCATTGTATTTACTGATGCCCCAAAGCACTAAAGCACCTAGAATAATCCAGGGAATAAATTTTTTGAAACTTTCCATTTCTTTTAATTGAGTTTTGTTTGCACGAAGGTAAAACCAAAAAGCGGTTGATGCCAATTTCTTTTATGGCCACCTATACAGGTAAATGGCAATTAGAATTTCACGATCAGATAGATAACCGCTGGAACCGTGAACTGAAATCGGGTGAAATCGCTAGAAGACTCGTTTTTGCTAGCAAAATTTGGACTAGTAATGGAGGAGGTTGTAGTTGTAGACCCAAAGCGGTAGTAATAATTAGCCTCCGTAGCCAGTAAAATGCGGTTTGTCACCTGAAAGTTTAGTGTAAACCGAGGGCCAATTCCCCATGAACTGGTCGTGTTTTTGGTTGAGGCGACCGATTTATTGGACGGATTGGTGAGATCAAAAATCTGTGTATTAATGGTCTCGTTTTTTAAATTATCGTGCGTCAGATCAAAGCCCCAGCTAATTAGCCACTTCTTTCCGATGCTTGATTTCTTTTCAATGCCCGCTCGAAGTGATAGATTATTGATTTTTGTTTCTCTTTTATTAGAAGGATCACCATCCGCTATTTCGCTCACAGAAAACCCGAGTCCGGAGCTGAACCCCACACCCGTTTCTTTTGAATTGACGGAATAAATAAACAAGTATGGATTATCAATGACGGAATTAGAGTTACTGAAGTTTAGAATCTGACGAATCAACTGGTTGGCTTGCACTCCAAGATAGGTCGTGGCCGTCCGTTCTTTTTTTTCTGATTCGTCTGTTTTTTCTGATTGTGAAAAACAATTATTCAGTGAAAAACAAAACAAAAATAAGAATGCAAATTTTAATGACATGTTGTTTTTGCAGTTAAAGGAGACCTATCTGGACTTGAATGGATTTGCAAACTTTGGATCTGTCACTGCTTCAAAATCGGTAAGCGTATGAAGAAAAGCAATGATAGCTTGTTTTTCAGATGCTGATATATTCATGATCCGAGCTTGACCATTATCACTGCGCAGGCGAGCATCCAGATTTTGATGGGTCGCCATCCCTTCGCTATAATGCTCCATTACCTCGTCCAGCGTGGCGAACCGGCCATCGTGCATATAAGGGGCAGTAAGTGAAACGTTTCGCAAAGAGGGTATCTTAAACTTACCAATATCCGAGGAAAGACCAGTTGTTTTAGCGAGCCCGTTATCTGCATAGACTTGATCCAATCCAATGTTGGCAAAACCACCGCCAAATGACAGATACCCGTTTGGTATTGTTACCTGATGACAGGAATTACAATCGTATTTAGTAAAAAATAGAGATTGCCCATTTAGTTCTAAGGCGCTCAATTGCACAAGACCTTGCCTGGATTTATCCAACTTGGTTTGATTTGTTGAAATACTTCGCACAAACCAGCTGATGGCATCAGATATCCTTTGAGGTGTAATCTCTTCCGAATCATAAGCTTTTTTGAAGAGTGGCTCATAATACGGCATTGTTTTCAACTTTTCGGCCAACTCATCCAAATCTGTAATGCCCATTTCCACATGGTTGATGATGGGCTTTAACACCATTTGATTTAAGTTACTTTCTCTGCCATCCCAAAACAAACTTTGAGAAAAGCCTGGGAAAGTAAAGTCTTCTACTTTGATAAAGGGGGATATTCCAAAAAAACCACTGCCTATATTTTGAATGGGCATGGAGTTGCGTAGCGTCAATTGGTTATCAAACCCGCGGCTGAAAGCAACATTGTCGGCAAAGCCAAATACTTGCTTATGGCATGATCCGCAGGAAACGGAATTATTTATAGAAAGTGACTTGTCATAAAAAAGTACCCTGCCTAATTCTGGAATATTGTTATTTATACCATCAACATAGTTAGCAGGTTTGGACGGCAAATCCAGATAAGATTCTTTTAAGATGGCTTCCTCTTTTTTGCATGATACAACCACGAAGAAGGCAATAGCCAAAAGATAGGGAGTTTTCATAGAGCAATTTAATTAAAGTTCACCTTATGTTAAAGCTTAGACAACCGTAAAGAGCTTTAGGTTGTAAGGCATTTATAAAATGGGCAAAAACAAAAACGCCTTGTCGGAAACCAACAAGGCGTAGATGAAATAACATAACAATAATTTAATGCGCCATGCTTTTCTCCATCAGGAACTCAGCAATCTGCACGGCATTGGTGGCAGCACCTTTGCGTAGATTATCGGAAACGATCCACATGTTGAGTGTATTCGGCTGCGATTCGTCTCTGCGCAAGCGACCAACAAACACTTCGTCTTTTCCATGCGAGTTGATAGGCATAGGATACACGTTGTTTTTCACATCATCCTGCACGATCACACCCGAGGTAGCCTCTAGTAGCGTGCGAACTTCTTTCAGATCGTAGTCATTGTAAAACTCTACGTTTACTGCTTCAGAGTGACCGCCAATAGTTGGGATGCGCACCGTGGTGCTCGTAACGCCAATGGTTTGATCGTTTAAAATTTTACGTGTCTCGTTCACCATTTTCATTTCCTCTTTGGTGTAACCGTTGTCAAGGAAAGAATCAATGTGCGGCAACGCGTTCATATCAATTTTGTGTGGATATACCTTGATGCCGTTGGTAATTCCCTGGCGCTCTTCCATCATTTGCTGCACTGCATCTTTGCCTGTGCCTGTTACTGATTGATACGTTGAAACTACAATGCGTTTGATTTTATATTTCGTGTGAAGCGGTGCCAAAGCCAACACCATTTGAATGGTCGAGCAATTGGGGTTGGCAATAATTTTATCTTCGGGCAGAAGCGCGTGGCCATTAATTTCAGGCACTACCAACTTTTTGGTTGGGTCCATGCGCCAAGCAGATGAATTATCAATCACGATGGTTCCTTTCTCAGCAAACTTAGGTGCCCAATCCAGTGAAGTGTTTCCTCCGGCCGAGAAGATAGCAATGTCAGCGGCTAGCTCTACGGCTGCTTCCATACCGATGATCGTATATTCCTTACCCTTAAACTTTATCTTTTGTCCTACCGATTTGGCGGAAGCCACCAAATACAATTCATCAAATTCTACATGGCGCTCTTCAAGCACTTTCAAGATCTCCTGGCCCACTAATCCGGTGGCTCCAACAACTGCGATTTTCATTTTTTGTTTACGTTTAAAAATTTGAATCAACAAAAATACTATTTTTATAAGACCATGAGGCGCATTATCACGGTTGGTATTATACTTTTTTCCGCACTCGTTTGTAGAGCACAATTCTCAGACGATTTTTCCGATAGCGATTTCGTTGCAAATCCTGTGTGGACACCTGACCAACCTACCAACTGGTTGGTAGCCGGAGGACAATTGCAATCCAATTCAACAACTATCAACTCCACGTATTCCATCAGCACGCCATCAACTTTGTCAACCAATGCTCAATGGGAATTTTATGTCAACCTCCAATTCAATACTTCAAGTTTGAATTATGTGGATGTCTATCTGGCCTCTTCCAACGCATCGCTTGTTTCTGCCGATGGTTATTTCATACGGATTGGTGGCACCACCGATGAAGTGAGTTTGTACAAAAGTAC
>JABFSO010000145.1 GCA_013140555.1 Cyclobacteriaceae bacterium
CTGAAGATCCTTACTCTTCAGCAGCGTGGTATAACCTTGGAATTGTTTGCAATAAATTAGAAAAGTACGATGAAGCAATTGATGCCTATGGATACGCATTAGCCATCTATGAGAATTTTGCTTCAGCTCATTTCAACATGGGCAATTCGCTGGTGAATTTGGAACGTTATCAGGAAGCATTGGAATCGTTCAACAAAACAATTGAAATTGAAGGCCCCAGCCCGGAAGTATATTGTTGTATTGGTGCTGCTTATGAAAACCTGGAGCAGTATGATTTGGGACTAAAGTATTTTCAAAAATCATCTAAACTCGATTCACTCAACGATGAAGCTTGGTTTGGTGCAGGTAGTTGCTTGCAAAAGCAAGAAAAATGGTACCAGGCTTTACATTTTTTCAATAAAGCCATAAAAATCAACCACCTTAATCCGGAATATTGGAAGGCGGCTGCCAATGCCGAATTTAAAATCGGCAATATCATTTCGAGCATCAGCGCTTACGAAGAAGCAGCCAATCTGGCACCCGATGATAAGGATGTGTGGCTTGATTGGTCATTTATCTACTACGAACAAGGCGAACCGATGAAAGCCGTGGATGTTTTGGCACAAGGAATGGCCGATTCGCCCAAAGACACTGATTTTCTGTACAGAATGGTGGTTTATCTGATCGAAGCCGGACAGTTTAAAGAAGCCTTTACATATTTGGAAAATGCATTAATTTTGGACTTTGAAGGGCACAAAATTTTGTTTGACTTTTTTCCGAAACTAGAAACACAAAAAGCCCTCTATAAAATCATAGATCAGTTTAGAAACGAAAACTCCTAATGAATTACAATCTTAAAAATTTACCTGAGCGCACACAGAAGCCCAGGCAAATGGGTTTTACCATGGCGATGGACAAAGGCTTGAGCGTACGCGAAGCCGAAGACTTTATGAGTATTGCCTCAGACCATGTCGATATTGTTAAACTTGGTTGGGCTACCTCTTTTGTAACGCCCCATCTAAAAGAAAAATTGAAAGTGTATAAAGATGCCGGAGTGCCTTGTTACTTTGGCGGCACACTATTCGAAGCTTTTATCATTCGCGATCAGTTTGACGACTATCGCAAAGTGCTCGACAAATTCAATATGTCTTTTGCGGAAGTCTCTGATGGATCGATTGACTTAGATCACGATAAAAAATTAGATTATATCTCTAAACTCGCTACGCAAGTTACGGTGCTTTCCGAAGTGGGTTCGAAAGATGCGGACAAGATCATCCCTCCCTATCAATGGATTGATTTGATGCAAAAAGAGTTGGATGCGGGTGCATGGAAAGTAATTGGAGAAGCGCGTGAAGGTGGCAACGTTGGGTTGTTCCGTTCCAGTGGTGAAGTACGCTCGGGATTGGTGCAGGAAATCCTGACCAAAATTCCTTTTGAAAAAATTATTTGGGAAGCGCCTCAGAAAGCGCAGCAAGTTTGGTTTATCAAACTATTAGGTGCCAATGTAAATTTAGGCAACATTGCACCCAACGAAGTAATCCCTCTCGAAACCATTCGTCTGGGATTGCGCGGAGATACGTTTTTACATTTTCTGGGATTAGAAAGAAAAAAAGACAACTCGACACCTGCTTTTGAAGCGGACTAAGTACGAATGGAATTCTTAATTGATTTTATTCTTCATCTTGATCAACATTTGATTGCCCTCGTAAACGATTACGGAACGCTTACGTATGTGATTCTTTTTCTGATCGTATTCACCGAGACGGGCCTGATTGTAATGCCCTTTCTTCCGGGAGACTCATTATTGTTTGCAGCAGGGGCTCTTTCTGCCTTACCTAATTCTGCATTGAATATTGCGGTGTTGATCCCATTGTTGATTGTGGCTGCCTTGCTGGGTGATAATGTCAATTACTTCATCGGGCGTTTCTCAGGATCCTATATCAAAAGCAAAGAGCGCATTTTATTCTTTAAAAGAGAATACATCGAACAAACAGAAGCGTTTTACGAAAAGCACGGTGCCAAAACCATCATCATGGCTCGCTTTGTTCCAATTGTTCGCACCATAGCGCCTTTCGTAGCCGGAGCCGGCAGCATGAAGTATCGAAATTATATTTTGAATTGCATTTTGGGCGGAGCCTTATGGGTAGTCGGCTTATCGATGTTAGGGTATTTGTTTGGAAACATCCCGATCATCAAAGACAATTTTGAAAAAGTAATCATTGCCATTATCCTGATCTCTGTACTGCCCATGGTAGTCGGGTATTTGACCCGTAAGAAGGATAAAAAAATAAATTCTCTCAATTTATAATCTACATGTATTGAAAAGAAATTTGGCTTAATCGGCTCGACTGTCTCTCATTCATTTTCAAAATCATATTTTGACGAGAAATTTTTTAGAGAAGGGTTGCGCGACTATCATTATGATCTTTATCCATTGGGTAAAGTAGATGAATTGAAAAAGTTGCTCGAAGAAAATCCGGAGCTGACAGGTTTGAATGTAACCGTGCCTTACAAAGAACAAGTATTAAAATTTCTTTCTGAGATAGACAGCGAAGCGAAAAAGATTGGCGCGGTGAACGTCATCAAAATCCAAAATGGAAAATTAAAAGGATTCAATACGGACAGCGATGCGTTTTATGAAACGCTGGAACGCTGGTTCCCAAAAATTGAAAATGCACAGGCGTTAGTTCTCGGAACAGGCGGTTCATCGAAAGCAGTGCAACAAGCATTGCGCAAACTGGCGATTCCATTTAAAGTTGTTTCGCGCGATAAAGGGAAAGGCGATTATACGTACGAAGAACTAGAGAAAAATGATAAAGCGTTTGCGGAGTTTTCTCTTATCATCAACACAACTCCGCTTGGAATGTCGCCAGAGACGAATGCGGTTCCTCCTATCAATTTTGAGTTTTTAAATTCAAGTCACTATGTGTACGATTTGATCTACAATCCGGCACGAACCTTGTTTTTACAAAAAGCAGAAATGCGAGGAGCAACCATCAAAAATGGTTTAGAGATGCTGCACATTCAAGCAGAAAAAGCATGGGCTATTTGGAATAATTAATCACCGTTAAAGTGAGGACTACTCATATCCTCACTCAAAATAAAATATGGATTTTCAATTAACCAGTGAATACGTACCTACGGGCGATCAGCCCAAGGCCATCGAAAAACTGGTGAAGGGAATTAATGAAGGAGATCAGCACCAAACCTTACTAGGTGTAACTGGCTCCGGCAAAACATTTACGGTTGCCAATTTAATTGCTCGAACCGGCAAGCCTACCTTAATTCTTAGCCATAACAAAACATTGGCAGCTCAGCTTTACGGAGAGTTCAAACAATTTTTTCCAAATAATGCGGTAGAGTATTTTATCTCGTATTACGACTACTATCAACCCGAAGCATTCATTCCTTCTTCGAATCTTTATATCGAAAAGGATTTATCCATCAACCAAGAAATAGAGAAGCTACGATTAAGTGCAACCTCCTCTCTCCTTTCTGGACGAAGAGATGTGATTGTGGTTGCGTCTGTCTCGTGTATTTATGGTATCGGTAATCCGGAAGAGTTTGGGAAAAACAGAATCCAATTAAAAGTAGGTGAAATGATTCCACGCAACCGCCTGTTGTTTGCACTGGTGGATATCCTATACAATCGAACCGAAGCCGAATTTAAACGCGGCACGTTTCGTGTAAAAGGAGATACGGTAGATATTTTTCTCGCTTACGCGGATTATGCACTGCGAATTTATTTTTTTGGTGATGAAATTGAAACGATTCAATTAATCGATCCTATCTCAGGGAAAAAAATATCAGACGAAAAACAAGCTGTTATCTTTCCCGCGAATTTATTTGTAACCGGAAAAGAATTACTAAACACTGCCATCCGCGAAATACAAGACGACATGGTGCTGCAAGTACAAATGTTTGAAGGCGAACGCAAACATCTGGAAGCAAAACGCCTAAAAGAGCGTACCGAGTTTGATTTAGAGATGATGCGCGAGCTCGGTTATTGCAGCGGTATTGAAAATTACTCGCGCTATTTCGATAGACGAAATGTAGGTGCACGTCCTTTCTGTTTAATCGATTATTTTCCGGATGATTTCTTAATGGTGATTGATGAGAGTCACGTCACTGTACCACAGGTTAGAGCCATGTGGGGTGGCGATCGGTCACGCAAAGTAAATCTGGTAGATTATGGATTTCGTTTACCTTCCGCATTAGATAACCGACCACTTACCTTCAATGAGTTTGAAGCTTTATTGGGGCAAGTTGTGTATGTAAGCGCTACTCCTTCCGAATATGAATTGCGTAAGTCGGACGGTGTGGTAGTGGAGCAAATCATTCGCCCTACCGGATTATTAGATCCGATGATCGATGTTCGGCCAAGTAAGAATCAGATTGATGACTTGCTGGAAGAAATTGATGAGCGTGTGAAGAAGAAAGAGCGTGTGCTCGTGACCACCCTCACCAAACGAATGGCCGAAGAGCTTACGAAGTTTTTAGAACGTGCTTCAGTGAAGTGTCGATACATTCACAGCGAAGTGCAAACTTTAGATCGTGTTGAAATTTTACGTGAGCTACGTTTAGGAATTTTTGATGTGTTGGTGGGTGTAAACTTGTTACGTGAAGGATTGGATTTGCCGGAAGTTTCGCTGGTGGCGATATTAGATGCTGATAAGGAAGGATTCCTGCGCAATCAGCGATCGCTGGTTCAAACCATCGGTCGTGCCGCCCGAAATGAAAATGGCCGCGTGATTATGTATGCCGATAAGATCACTGAATCGATGCAATTGGCGATTGATGAAACAGACCGCAGAAGAAAAATTCAGCTAGATTATAACACGGCCAATGGAATTACTCCTAAAACCGTTTTGAAGTCTATCGACTCTATTCTTGGTCAAACCAAAGTAGCCGATTCGAAGAAAACGATGAAGCGCTACTACATCGAAGAAGAAGAGAAGTCGTTGGCTGCAGATCCGGTAACGGCTTACTTAACCAAAGATGAATTAGTAAAGATGGCTGATCGCACACGTAAGGCGATGGAGAAAGCAGCGAAGGAATTAGAATTTATGGAAGCCGCTCGCCTGCGTGATGAATACATGGCCATTCAAAAACTGATTGAATCAAAGTAAATTTATTCAATAAAAAAGGGGAATGGTTACGCACCACTCCCCCTTCATTTTATTCAAGAATCAAAATCAATCTACACCCGGCTGTTTTAATTTAAATCCGGATTTAGCTTTCTCTTCGTCCACGATCTTTTTAGCATCCAACAATAACTTTTTGGCATCATAGATAATACCATCTTTGATGGTGTACTTGACGCCACCTACACGCTTCACAGAATTATCATCCATCAACTTAATTGCCCCAACGCCATACAGCACTTGCAAATTCTCTAATGGATTTTGATCCACAATAGCGAAGTCGGCCAGCTTACCAATTTCAACGGAGCCAATTTCTTTTTCCATGCCCAACGCCTGCGCTCCGTACAACGTAGCCGAGCGAATTACTTCCAACGGGTGGAAGCCAGCCTCGCGCAACAATTCTAACTCACGGATGTATCCGAAGCCATACACTTGAAAAATAAAAGCATTATCCGAACCGGCCGTTACTCTGCCTCCTCTGTTTTTGTATTCATTTACAAAAGTCATCCACAACCGAAAGTTTTCGCGCCAAGCTACTTCCTGCTCCGTACCCCACGAGAACCAAAACGAACCATGCGCTACACGGCTGGGCTGATAGAATGCCCACAGTTGTGGCAAAGTGTAGGTTTCATGCCATTCTTGTCTGCGTGCTTTGTGCAAATCACGAGCGGCTTCATACGTATCAAACGTAGGGTCGAGTGTAAAATCTAATTTAAGCAGAGTGTCCATCACCGCATTCCACTTTGGTGTGTATGGAGCTGCTGCTTGCTTCCACAATCTGCCCGCTTCTTCAAATCGATTTTGTTCATTCGAATAGTTATAGTTGAGCGGATAGTTTTGAATAGTGGAGTTAGGCAACATCGCTTCCGGCAAACCATACCAATGTTCCATGGTAGTAAGTCCCGCATTGGCAGAGTTCACCACATTCCAGCGCGCCACACCCAACTGTGCGTGATGGCAGGCTGAACGTAAACCAATGCGCTTGTTTTCGCGCAAAGCTGCATCCATAATTTCGGGAGCTGCACCAAAAAACTTAATACCATCCGCACCTTTCAATTTATTATCATTCACCCAAGCGCGTGCCTGCTCCGGAGTCTTGATAGGCTCTTTGCTGCCCGTGCCGAAAGTAACATACGCTTTGATGCGCGGGGCGGTAATTAGATTCTGCGCACTCTTGTTCTTCTGATCGAGTACCCACTCCAATCCATTACCCGATCCTGGATCACGAATGGTAGTGACTCCATGTGCCATCCACAGCTTGAAAACATATTCAGCAATAGGAGCCTGACCTCCGCCAATATGTCCGTGCATATCTACAAATCCAGGCATCAGATACATGCCTTCGCAATTCAGTTCTTTTCCGCCTGCCTCTAACTGTGGGCGGTTGCCCTGACTGGCCATGCCCGGAGTAGGTAATCCAATGCTAACAATATTGACGATGCGGTTTTGTTTCACCACAATGTCGACAGGCCCTACTGGTGGTGCGCCCGTTCCGTCAATGAGCATCACACCACGAATAATGAGTTGCGGATAAGGCCCCTCTCCTTCTTTTACTTCGGGTGCTTTTTTGATTCCGCTTTGTGCGAACAGACTGGTTGCCGCAAAAAGGATGCTGGCAATAGATAAATAAATTCGATGCATAGATTTAAGTATGGATAAATAAATCTATGAAATAAACCCATCTCTTAAAATACAGATGTGCCGAACGGTGAAAATGTAGTGTGGCTGCGATTTACGCAACAGTAATAAAATCTTCCAGCGAAAAAGCATCTGTCTTTCGTATAAACAG
>JABFSO010000345.1 GCA_013140555.1 Cyclobacteriaceae bacterium
CGGGTGCTCACACCCCATGAGGTGCCCCACACTTTTTCGAGTTTGCCCTCTTTATTCGTGAATTGCACATTAAATGCATCCGCAAAATTTTGACCTAAAAAATGTGAAGTGCCCGCTTGCAATGCCTTGCCATCTTGCATCATCGCTTCAATGCAATAAGTATCCACAGCTCCCGGAAAGCGCTCACCCTCAGACTTTCTTCCTTTAATAACGGGCATCGCCATAAACGTTTCGGCAAACTCTGCATACACATCCAACATTTGTTTGGTTTCTGCCACTGCTTCGGCAGCCGTTGCGTGAGCGGTGTGACCCTCCTGCCATAAAAATTCAGCCGTGCGTAAAAACAAGCGCGTGCGCATTTCCCATCGCACCACGTTGGCCCATTGGTTGATCAACAATGGTAAGTCGCGATACGATTGAATCCATTTTTTATAGGTACTCCAGATAATGGCCTCGCTGGTAGGGCGTACCACCAATTCTTCTTCCAATTTGGCTTCCGGGTCAACCATGAGCTTGCCGGGGCGACTTGGGTCATTTTTTAACCGATAATGAGTAACAATGGCGCACTCTTTCGCAAAACCCTCTGCGTTTTTCTCTTCGGCCTCAAACATACTCTTAGGCACAAAAAGTGGAAAATAGGCATTCACATGGCCAGTATCTTTGAACATTTTGTCTAAAGCCTGTTGCATTTTTTCCCAAATGCTGTAGCCGTAGGGCTTAATAACCATACAACCCCGTACCTCTGAGTTTTCTGCCAAATCGGCCTTTTTAACGAGGTCAATATACCATTGTGAATAATCTGCCTCCCGGCTTGTAATCTCCTTTCCCATTTTTTTAATCAATTCTAGCCTATACGAATGGCAAATATAGGGTTATTGAAAGGATTGGCAGGTTTTCAATCCAAATTTTGAATGATGGCACCTTTCTTGTACTTGAAATGTTGCTATCACATACCTAAAAATTGTAGATTTACGTTAGTATCATTAAGGCATTAAATCCATTGAATATGAAAACCAAAGTAACATTCTTGACCTTTCTGGCTGTAGCAGCGAGTATTTGCGGGGTGGCACAAAGCACTGCAGAGTTGGACGACATGTACTTTACTTCCAAAGACAGATCCACAGTAAATGCTGCCAGAAAATTAGTGCTTTCGTCTGAGAGTGCCCGAAACGTAACAACCAGTGAAACGGCCAGCGTGATTAATCCTACCGATAGCTATTCGGGACGCAATGTTAATCCGGAGTATGTAGCTGGTTCTAAAGTAAACGGATCATCTCCTGTCGTGGCAAGTTATTTCTCTCCCAATTACATGCCAATGGCCGTTAATCAAAGAATAGTGAACAACTGTGGCACTTGCAGCAATAGTACTTACACTAATTTCAACTCGTCTTACTTTCCTTATAGCAACTACGGCTATTATGGCATGAATCCATATAGTAGTTATAGCATGATGAATCCCTATTATGGATTTGGAAATGGCTTCTATCAACCTGGCCTTAGTTTCAGTATAGGTAATTTCTATGGCAACGGATTCGGTAGCCCCTTCTACAACAATTATTATGGCATGGGTTCATATTATGGATATGGCAGCTTCTACAATTCCTTTTACAATCCTTACGGATACGGATACTCATCATCGGTGATAGTGGTAGATCGTCCACGACCTCAGTCTGCACGTAATGCAGAAGTTAATCGCTACTACACCGCAAATGGCGTTCGCACGAGTCCCAGCACAGGTGGCAGAGTAGCTACTTCACCCACTGAATACTATAATAAAACTTGGAGAAACGATACTCAGATAGCCAGAGGTTCTGACACTTGGAGTAACACACGTTCTTACCAACAGAATAATACCAATTGGAATAATCAAAACAGTTGGGGTAATAATAACAGTGGTTTTGGTGGCTCTGGAGGTAATCGTACATCCTTCACTACAGGTGGTGCAGGTGGCCGTAGTGGTGGCGGTGCTGCTCCTTCCGGTGGAGGTGGAGGTGGCGGATCACGAAGAGGCAGAGACTAAATACTCTCCATAAAATTCTTTTTATGTACTTAAAATTGAGAGAGCTTTTGCTCGGTGGGCTTTTTATGCTCTTTTCTATTGCCACAACAGCTCAAAACTATTTTGTTGAACAGGCCCTACTCTTCTCCCGGCAAAATGCAGGAGGAAGTGCACGCATGCAGGCCGTGGGTGGCGCTCAGGTAGCACTGGGTGGTGATTATAGTTCGGGATTATCCAATCCGGCCGGACTTGGCTTTTATAACAGAAATGAATTTACAATTACTCCGGCTCTTTCTTTTCAATCTTCTGATGCCACCTATCGTACTGCTGAGTTGGATGGAAACAATGATGTTGTTTACTCCAAGTTTAACAGTTCGCAAAGCAATTCATTTTTCAGCTTGCCAGGGTTAAGCATTGTTTTTGGTTCAAATAAAAATGATGACAAAGCTCCATTTTTAGGTGGTACTTTTAGCATTTCATTGAATCGCATCAACGATTTTAATGGTGGCTTTGAGTACAAAGGGCAGAATAGCGGCACCTCAATGATTGACTACTTCTTAGATGTAAGCTCTGGATATGGTATAGATCAATTCGATCCAGCTTATAGTTTCGATCCTGAAGATCCAAATTGGAAAGGTCCAATCAGTGAGGGAAAGGGTGATAACGTAAATACGCAAGCTTTTCTTGGCTACGAAAATTATCTGCTCGGTCCTGCCACAGCGAATGGCACTACTTACTTTACGGACATCACGGGCAAGCCTTTACAAAGTGAATTAGTGAAGACGTCTGGTTCACAAAATCAATGGAGTATCGCTTATGGAGCGAATTTTAATGACAAAGTTTTTTTAGGAGCTAGTGTGGGAATCATTTCTACCCGCTACGAATACGATAAAACCTACAAGGAAAACTATTTGGGGCAAGCAATGAATTGCAATGGCTGCTTTAATTCGTTTGAGCTCAAAGAAACCCGAGCTACTACCGGAAGTGGTGTAAATTTAACCTTGGGTGCGATTTATAAACCTGTTGAGTTTTTTCAAATCGGTGCATCGTATGTTACTCCCACTTCCTATCAACTAAGTGACACCTACACTGCTTCGATGAATACGAGTTGGAATAATTTTGATTACTATGGCAATGGCAAAAAATTTCTATCAAATGAAAAATCCTCTTCCATTGACGACCCGGTTAGTTATTCTTTGAGCACTCCGTCTCGTTTTACCTTTGGTGCAGCTGTATTCTATCCTAAAAAAGGATTTGTTTCGGTAGATGTGGAATTGATTAATTACAGCCGAGCTACGATGAGTAGTTTTAGCGAACAATATTATAGTCCTAACATCAATGCAGATTCAGATATCAATCCAACAGTCAGTTCACGATTTACTTCAGCTACCAATTTGCGTTTTGGTGGAGAGTATCGTTGGAAAAAACTTCGATTCCGTGGTGGTCTTAATGTAATGGGCGATCCCTACTTGCGCAAACCTACTGATCGAGTTAATTACTCCATGACAGGTCTAAGCTCTGTAACCGGTGGAATGGGATATAGGAACACCAAATTCTTTGTAGACATGGCGATCATTCATACGCAAGGCAGTGGTTATTATGTGCCGTATGCTGTGGCTTCAAATATCAATCCAGATTTAAATTATTCGAATACAACCACGCGCGTCATGTTCACGCTTGGATTCCCTTTCTGATCATCTCGACTAACTGTTGAGATTGAATTCCTCTACCCGACAGTGTTTGTTGCGCTTGTTTGTAAAATGAAATTCTTCGGCTGCGCAGGGTTTCAATCTGATCTTTAAGTACATCAAAATCCATTGAATTAAAAAGTGGTCGCTCTTGCTTGGTTGATGCCGATATACGTTGCGCTATTTCCATTGCAGGCACATCTAAAAAAAAAGTAATACCAGCTCGATTCATCAATTCGACATTATCAAAAAAACAAGGAGCGCCTCCACCCGTTGCCATCAGGAAATCAGTAGAAGATGCAGCCCATTTCTTGAGTAGTTCAGACTCTAGCTGCCGAAAATAATTCTCACCGGATTGTTTAAAGATTTCAGGTATGGTGCGCTGCTCGGCTTTTTCAATCGCGGCATCAAGGTCCACAAACGGAATCGAAAGCTGGTGTGCCGCTTGCTTGCCCAACGTGGTTTTTCCCGACCCCGGCAATCCGATTAAAAAAATCTTCATTTAAGCAATTCCAAGATTTGTGCAGCTGTAGGTGTATCATGATGATGCCAGTTACCAAGCACCTTGCCATCTTTCCAAAGTGCAATCCCTGGATTTGACCGGATAATTGTTTTCAGCACGGTAGCATCTGAAAAATAATAAGGCACAGCCAACTGATGCTGATGACGAAAAGCTTCCATCATTTCTGCACTGGATGATGTTAAAACAAAGCAATCGACTTTACCCTCCAGATCTTTTGTCAATTTTCGAATCGCTTCGATATCTTCGGTCGATGCTTTTAAGACATCATACATCACGATAATCAAACGATTACCTTGAAAGGTATACTGTGTTTTGTCTTCGCCTTCCGCGCTCGACACAGAATAATCGGTAATTTTTGGTTTGATCTTGTCTTCGTTCAACACCCGTGATGAAACATAGGTGTAACCCGGATCGGTCAGGTATTTATCGGATGCAATTTCCTTTCCATCTTTTTGAAAAACATACTCGATAATTGGTTGCTCAGCCGCAATCATTTGTTGGCGAATAACATTTCCAATACGATAGGCTCTGAAGTCAATGAAAGGTAAATGCCCAATCGCGTACACGCCTAGAAATGTGCAAAGCGCAACGGTGAACAATACTAATGCGTGACCTTCGCGCGTACGCAACACCGGCTCGTATTTTTTGCGATACCAGAAAAGGTGCAACACAAAAACCATGAGCACTACATCTTTGGTGAAGGATTCCCAGGGCGTTAATTTAATTGCATCGCCAAAGCAACCGCAATCAGTTACTTTATTGAAATAAGCAGAGTAGAATGTGAGGAATGTAAAGAAAAGCATCAGCCCCAACAGCACCCACGTGGTGAGGTTCATTCGCCAATAAATAAGAATGGCCACCCCAATTGCCAACTCTAAAATGATCATGATCATACCGATCTCGAGTGACCACGGAATAAAATGATGGAAGAAAGAACCGAAGTCTTGCGCAAAGACCTCAAAATACTCTTCCATTTTTATCTGCGTACCAACGGGGTCGTTCAATTTAATCAGACCCGAAAAGATAAATAGTCCGCCTACGAAGAAACGAGAGAACTGATCGATTACTTTTTTAAACATAGTAGTTATTTCAATTCCAACATTTTTACCACCGTTACCGCAGCCTCTTCGCCTTTATTGCCGAGCTTGCCACCGGCACGCTCGAGGGCTTGTTTTTTATTTAGCGTGGTAAGCACACCAAATGCTACCGGTTTGTTTGTCTTCAGCATTACTTTCATGATGCCATAGGTTACACCCTGACATACATAATCAAAGTGAGGTGTATCGCCTTGAATCACACAGCCCAAACAAATGACCGCGCTTATGTCTTTTCGCTCGGCCATCCATTGCGCAGCGAGTGGAAGTTCAAAACTGCCGGGCACGCTTTTGCGAATGATGTTCTTCTTTTTGGCTCCCATCTCCAACAGAGCCTGTATTGCACCATCGTACAAAGGCTCAGTTATTTCATCATTCCATTCGGCCACTACAATGGCAAATTTTTTATGAGATAGGTTGATATTGCTTTTCGAAGAAACAGAAGTGAGAATGCCAGCCATAAGGAATAATGGGTCTTTATTTTTAATTTATGGCAAATTTACAAACAATACAGTTGAGAATTCTATGCGCGTCCTTTTGTTAACAATTATATTAGGAATTTCCTTACGAACTTACTCACAATCTGAATCTGATATAAATACCCTATTGTCGGCAGACTTATTCACGTATTCCACTGTAGCCTTCAAGTGGAACCTAGAAGGTAAACTGCAGGTACTATTGAATGAGGGAATCAACTATTTGGATGAAAATCAATCCGAGCAAGCGTTGGCCAATCTAAACGATTTTTTAAAACTAGACACTACCACCTGGGTTGCGTATTATTATCGGGGCATTTGCTTTAAAAAATTGAACAAATTCAAATCTGCCGAAAGGGACTTTCTGCGGGTAATTACCATGAATGAAAATAGTTATGAGGCACACCTCGAATTAAGTAAAGTATATCAAATCATTTATAATTTCAGGAAGGCGGAAAAGTATGCTGATAAAGCAATCGATATTAAGCCTAAAGAGCCACTCCCTTACATGTTTAAGGGTGATATAGAATTTTATCAACGAAACATCAGAGGGGCGGTCCGAAACTATAAACAGAGTTTAGAAAAAGACCCCGGTTTTTCGGCCGCTAAAACCAAATTGGCTCTGATCGAAATGATTAAAGCCAGAAACAATTTGTCCGGTTTGCCCATGCTGGATGATTTGCTATCAAAAGATTCCCTTAACAAAACAGCCTTGATTATCAGAAGTGCGGTCAACTCTGAGATGAACCCTAAGAAAAGCCTTACTGACTACAACAAACTGGTAAGGTTGATTCCTGAAAATATGTTTATTCGGCTTTCGCGAGGCCTATTATTTGTACAATTGAATGACTACGAAAGCGCTTTCTCCGATTTTCGCAAAGTGATTCAAGCCAACAATGAAAGCGAAACTAGCTTTATTGGGCAGCAAACTGCTCAAGACAAAAAAATTGATATTCTGAATGCCGGCTACTACCTACTGCAACATATTTATGGGCTTGACGAAAGTGATGCAAAAAAAATTAAGAAAGCATACTGTCAACTTTTAATTACTAAGTACGAAGACTGCATTGCTACCTTAAGTACTGTTAAGGATCATCAGAAGTCTGGTATTTGCC
>JABFSO010000436.1 GCA_013140555.1 Cyclobacteriaceae bacterium
GAGTGAGCTGGTCGTATTTATCTACTACCGCTGCTTTTGACGACATCAACCGAATGATCATCAATCCGGTGGATGAAAACATGGTGGTAGTGGCATCCAATAAAGGGATTTTTAAAACGACTAACGGTGGAGCCACCTGGACGAAAGTTTCTTCACTCACCTCTATCCAAGACTTAAAGGCATCACCCGGGAATTTTTCCATTCAATATGCGACACAAAATGGCGTGGGCGTGATCAAGTCCGTAAACAGTGGCGACACCTGGAGTTTATCAAATGTGGGTATGGGTAACGTAGATCGAGTAGAGATTGCGATAGCTCCAACCAGGCCGCAACGCATTTTCGCTTCTTGCCAAGATGGATCTGGCTCTAAAATGATGATGAGTGATGATGGCGGTAACTCATGGTCGATTGTTAAAATACAGCTTACAACAACTGATTTGGATTTTTTGAACGATCAGGGTTGGTATGACAACACGATAGCTTGCGATCCATTCAATGAAAATATTTTCTATCATGGAGGAGTTGACTTGTTTCAAACAAAATTAACAGCAGGAACAATTGATGAGGGCATCTATGAAATTGAAGATGACGGTTATTCTAGCTTTATGACACTAACTTCTTTCTCCAACTCAACGAATGGAACATTTGATGTAGGTTCTTCTGCGAATGGTATTACTGTTGAATTACGATTCGGGCCCGGCAAATCACAGAAAGCACATCGGTTCTTAGTTCCGGCCGGAGCTGGAGCAGGTGTAGCCGCGAGTAATTATAGCTATGCTGATTATGTTACAGTTCCATTTGAAGTCTGGGATACAAAGAATAATAAACAGTTGATGGTTTCCTTCCGAGATCAAGGAAGAGATGGTTCTTTCAATTTGATCAGCAGCAATACCGATAATACTGACGCCACGCTTCAATCGCGTGAATACCTTTACGTTAATAATCTTCCCTATGATGCCTCAATACCGAGCAGCAGCATAACTGTGAATGGCGGTCACGAATTTAATAAGATGTTTTTCATTTGGCCTACGTTGGCAACAGGCGGCACGTTTCCACCTGTTTCAAATAAAATACTACGATTCAATTTTACCTCTCAAATAAGATTAAATTCCACAACCATATTCATAACCGACCAACGGGGGCAATACGGGAATTCCAACAAGAATAGTATCGTTCATCCCGATCATCATAATATCGTCATGATACCAATGACCAGCACCACCTACAAAATTCTAAATGCCAATGACGGTGGGGTATTTATTTCTAACACATCGGCTACACCCGGAATTAATTCTGGTGATTGGACCTTTGCCGGTAACGGTTACAATACCACACAATTTTACGGAGCTGATAAAAGGCCTGGCTTTGACGAATACCTGGGTGGAGCACAAGACAATGGCACGTGGAAGTCTCCGGCAAACACTGTTGCCACGGCATCGACAAACTATTCATTTAAAATTGGTGGCGATGGCTTTGAGGTATTGTGGCACAGCACCGATGATAAAAAATTAATTGGTGGATTTCAGAATAATGGCTTCGCTCGATCTACTGATGGTGGAAATACGTGGGCATCTGCAGTATCAGGTCTATCAGGATCGCACCCCTTCATTTCAAAACTAGCCCACTCAAAAAGTAATCCGGAAGTCATTTACACTCTCTCATCTGCCGGAGTATTTAAATCAGTCAATTTTGGTGCGAGTTGGGTGCTTACACCGATCACCACGAAATGGGGCGGTGTTAGTTCTCTCATGGACGTAGATGTTTCGCGTGCGAATGCAAACATTGTGTGGGCAGGCAGCGGCATGACTAACTCTGGTACTTTGCGCAACCTCCATGTGTCTACTGATGCCGGTGCAACATTTACACCCACCAATAATTATACACTCGTTACATTAGGTAACATTACGAAGTTAGCTACGCATCCTACGGAAGCTAACACTGCTTATGCTTTGTTTTCTTTTGCTGGTAGACCAAAAATTCTTCGCACTACCAATTTAGGTCAAAGCTGGACAGACATTTCCGGATTTAATACATCGAGTACCAGTAGCACCGGATTTCCGGATGTAGCTGTTTATTGTTTATATGTGCGCCCGGACGACCCAAACATCATTTGGGCAGGCACAGAAATTGGCATTGTAGAATCGCTGGATAATGGCGCCACGTGGGCCCTGTTGGAAGATTTTCCCAATGTATCTGTTTGGGATATGAAAGGTCAAGATGACCAAATTGTAATTGCTACCCACGGAAGGGGAATTATGACAGCGAAAGTGGACAAATCTCAAAACAGCAACATCGTCAATCCGATCATTCTTGCAGCAGGTACAAGTCCGCAATCGAAGTTCATGGTTAAGTTTCAAATTGGGTTATTGGACTCCGTTCAAGTATTCATTAACTCTTCGAGAATTGGCACATTCAAGAATCTGGCCGCTGGTGATTACATTTTAAAAGTTACCAATGTTCCAGCTGGAAATGCGGACACGCAATTAATTGGATACAAAAGCGGAGCCCCATTTTATTCTATAATCAACACTGCGCAAAACTTATCACTAAAACCGTATGCAAAAGAATACTTCAGTTTTGTTAGCAACGGAAGTGATTTCTATTTGAATAACTTTTCGATACAAGTCTTCGGTCTCGGTAATGCAAGCTTACAAACACCACACCCGTATGCCAACAGTTCCGACATCAGTGCAAACCTGCTCGTGCCAATGATTGTGAGCAACACCAATTCAAATTTCTATTTCAGAGATGTAACTCTCGTTCAGCCGTCAGCGGATGGAGTAAAATTTGGGCAAGCAGAGTTTAAGGATTATGTAGTAGTTGAGGCAACCAAAGATGGTCTTACCTGGATTCCGTTGAAGGATGGATACAATTCTTCTTTGAATACAAATTGGCTCACTGCATACAATGCCAGCCAAAATGGAACAACTTCTTTGGAGATCAATCAGGAAATCAATATCAGAAATAAGTTTGCCGCTACTGATACTTTGCTGTTCCGATTCCGATTAAAATCAAATGGTGATAATACAAACGGATGGGGCTGGTCAATCGATAACATTTACATTCAACAAGTGCCTACCGGTGTTGAAGCGACTCCGATTGCGGATGCTTCTGTGTTCCCCAATCCATCCAATGGAAAAGCAACTGTTCGTTTTACGCTTGAAGAAAAATCGATAGTATCCCTTGCCGTAGTTGATGCTGCCGGCAAGCAGATGTACTCGTTGGCTCAACAAGAACGAGAGAAAGGAGAGCATGAATACGAATTAGATCTGACAGGGCAAGAAAATGGATTATATCTTGTTCAGTTAAAAACTGACCGCGGGAACAAAACACTTAAACTTGTCGTGCGAAGGTAGTTTGTTAATTATATCGCTCAGGATTAAACGCTTCCATGGAAATGGACGTTTGATTCTGATCGATTATTTGTTGTACCAGTTTTCCGGTGCCGGGTCCTAAGCTCAGGCCCATCATAGCGTGACCAGTCGCAATTGTTAAATTCTTGATCTGCTTGCTTCGTCCGATGTATGGAAGGCCATCAGGCGAGCAAGGTCGTAACCCGTGCCACACATTGCTTTGTAGCGGCATAGGAATGCTCATCTCGGGGTAATATTTTGGAATGGAATCAACAATACCTTTCACCCGATTCATATTGATTGAATGATTCACTCCGGCTATCTCCATGGTTCCTCCAAATCGTATGTTATTACCCATCGGTGTTACAGCTACTCGCGCTTCTAAAAAAATAGAAGGGACCTGAATGTTTTTTTGAATGGGGGTAAGAAGGCTGTAACCTTTTCCGGCCTGCATGGGCAAATTCACATTCAGCTTTTTGCTGATAGCTCCCGACCACGAGCCGGACGCAAGTATCACTTCATCAAATGAAAATCTTTCGGTGGAGCTAACAAGTTCTCGAATCTTTTGACTCTCCACGATAAAGTCTGTGAGTGTGGATTTAGTTTTGAACACAACACCTTGATGTTTTAAATAGGGAATCAACTGGCTCATTAACAATTGAGGAGTAAGATGAGCATCGCCCGGAAAAAACACACCGCCTCGAGCTTGTACTTTTACATGAGGTTCTAAATTTTGTACCTCAGATGAATTCAAAATATGTGCTTCAATGCCGTGCTTGTTGGCGAAGTGCGCTGTCTCACTTTCTTCATGCTCGGCTTCTTTGGTTTGATACAGCATCAGCAAACCACGTTCATGGTATTCAAAATCAAAAGGCAACTCCTTTGCCCACTGCTGATATATGGATTTGCTAAACAAACTAATTTCTTTCAACGCAATCGCAGCCTTTGCTACGTGTTCTTTGTTGGCGTGTTGATAAAAATGATAACCCCACTTTATCAGATCACCACTCCATCGCGGCTTCACATAAAACGGACTCGTTGAATTGAACATCCAGCGAATGCCCTTTGAAATCATGCCCGGTGAAGCCAGTGGTATCAAATGACTCGGCACGATCATTCCTGCATTTCCGGTTGAGCAACCAATCTGCAGATCATCTTGATCAATGATGGTAACCTGATGCCCCGCCCTCTGTAAATAGTAAGCCGAACTTAATCCTATAATCCCTCCGCCTAAAATCCCAACTCGCATTTTATTCCCTTTTACTGGTGATAAAAATTTCTACAGAACAAAATAGGTTAACAAGAAAACGATGATGAGAAAAATGGCTATGTACTTTATCCACGGCTTTTGCTCGATAAATCCGTATCCACAAATGGGACATTCTTTGCTAGACTCATCCACATTCATTGCACAGGAAGGACACTCTTTCTTTTTCATAAGTTTGTTAGATAACCTGAAATCCATATGCATACGGATCATCCACAGGGTCAATCGTGATTGTATTGTGTCCGTATATTTTAGCCCAGCCTTCTACGCTAGGAATAATAGCCGGCTTGCCATGCAATTCTGTTTCTTCTTCAATGCGTCCAATAAACTTCGAACCGATAATGCTCTCGTGAATAAACTCATCTCCGCGCTTCAATTTTCCTTTCGTATACCATTGTGCAAGTCGTGCAGAAGTACCGGTTCCGCAAGGAGAACGATCAATAGCTTTATCGCCATAGAAAACCGCATTGCGTGCCGTAGATGTTGGATCAATGACCTGACCTGTCCACAAGATGTGACTGCATCCATTAATGGTTGGATCATCGGGGTGAATAAAGATGTGCTTTTTATTAATGTCTTTGCGAAGTTCTCTGCTCCAACTTACTAATTGATCGGCCGTGTAGTTTTCAATTCCTTTGAAATTTTTCTGTACATCTACAATAGCATAAAAATTTCCACCGTAGGCGACATCTAATGTCAATTCACCTAAATCTGGACAAGTAGCTTGTATATTTTCAGCTGCCAGATAAGCCTTCACATTTCTAATCTTCACCGACTTCACCTTTCTTCCCTCCTGCTTATATTCAATTCGCACCAAACCGGCCGGAACTTCTAAATTCAGAATGCCCGGAGTTTTTGGAATTACCAATCCTTCTTCGATTGCAATAGTCACTGTACCAATGGTGCCGTGGCCACACATGGGTAAACAACCACTTGTTTCGATAAACAAAACACCTACATCATTTTTCGGATCGGATGGAGGATACAAAATACTTCCACTCATCATGTCGTGCCCGCGCGGCTCAAACATCAGTCCTTTGCGAATCCAATCATACTCTCGCAAAAAATGCTGACGCTTCTCACTCATATTTTTTCCCTGCAAAACAGGGCCGCCTTCTGCCACTACCCGAACCGGATTGCCACACGTATGCGCATCTATGCATTTAAAAATATTCATAACCATTTGTAAAATTGAGTAAAAAGTTAACCATTACACATGGTATTAATGATTAACAATTAACAATTAACAATTAACAATTAACCATTAGCTGATTACTACTTTCTCCATTCATTATTATACAATCTCCAGATGTTCATCGGATTTTCATCTTTTAATTCCCCCGGCAAAAGCGATTGTGGGAAATTTTGAAATGATACGGGACGAACGAATCGTTTGATCGCATCTACTCCTACCGATGTAAAGCGCGAATCGGTTGTTGAAGGAAATGGACCTCCATGTTGCATTGATGGGCAGACTTCCACACCGGTGGGCACGCCATTGATAATTAAGCGACCCGCTTTCTCTTGAAGTGATTGAAGTAGATCCGTATTTTTTGCCAATTCATGTTCATCACCAATTACACTTGATGTTAATTGTCCTTTTAAATGATGGATGACATGACGTAGTTCGTGATTATCCTTACACTTCACGATCAACGAATATGGACCAAAGACTTCTTCTGTTAGTAATTCGTTTGTAAAGAAGTTTGTGGCAGATACGGAAGCTACTGCGGGCATCCCGGCTACATTTTCAGAAGCAGCAGAAGATTTTCCCTCCAGCGTCACACCCTTTTGTGCTAATGACTGTTTTAATTTTGCTACATAATTAGCAGAGATGCCTTCGTGCAACATAGTGCCGACAGCACTCGCTTCTATTCGAGCGGATAGAACCGCTATGAACTTTTCAAGAGCCGGATTATCGATTGCCAAAATTAAACCCGGATTGGTACAAAACTGACCAACACCTAATGTGATAGATGACACAAGCATTTCAGCCGTTTTTTCTGCTTGCTGTGAAAGCGATTCTGGTAATAGAATTACCGGATTAATACTACTCATTTCTGCAAACACCGGAATGGGTTCGGGTCTGCGTTGCGCTAAATCAAACAATGCTTTTCCACCGGCCAACGATCCGGTAAAGCCTACTCCTTTCGTCAACGGATGTTCGACTAATGCTTTGCCTACTTCAAAACTCTTTCCATATACATGTTGAAAAACATTTTCTTCAATTCTCACTTTCTTTGCAG
>JABFSO010000254.1 GCA_013140555.1 Cyclobacteriaceae bacterium
CTGAGAAAAATGAAAATTGCATGCATAGGTTGGGGCTCATTAATCTGGCGGCCAGAAGGACTAAAAATGCAAAGTAAGTGGTTTGAAGACGGACCCTTATTGCAAATTGAATTCGCGAGACAATCTGATAACGACCGAATAACTTTAATAATTGACAATGACAAAGAAACAAGATCGGTCAGGACTCTTTGGACTTTAATGACGACTGAGAATTTGGACGAAGGGAAACTTTCATTAAAAGACAGAGAAGGAACGGTTGATAAAAACATTCACAGCGTTCTGACAAACGAGACGACTGAAGATCAAGTAAAAACGATAATTAAGAATTGGTTGTTAGTGAAGGGTTTGGACGCTGCAATATGGACAGGGATTTCATATGGCAAAAAGACAAATAGCTTAAGACCGACTGTTGACTACGTGATTAATCACTTAAAGGGACTCGACTACGAAAAGAGAAAGGTAGCTGAAGAATACATTACAAAAGCTCCAAAGCAAATTGACACAATGTATAGACGGAGAATTGAAATGGAGTTTGGTTGGAGTTCGGTTGAATAAAGCACAAACGTCAGCAACCATGCGCTGGGACGACCAAACTGATGAGTGACCAGCGACAAAGATTCAAAAAGCAGAACAGGTTGGACAGTGTGACCAAGGAATTTCCAGCCCACAATTTGGCACATTTGCAGGCCGCGCATCCCGCCCGACTCCCAAGCCTGCAAAAAAGCCAAATCCCCCACCGCACGAGTGTGGACTAACTGAATGAAATCACTATTTTTGGATAATGTGTTAAAACTAAGATGACCAAAGACGAGGCAAAACAAAAGATAAGTGAATTAGTAGAGCGGTTTGGAGAACAAATCGAATCATATAAAAAGTCGGACTACAATGAAACTTTGACTCGAAGAGATTTCATAGACCCCTTTTTCAAAGCATTGGGTTGGGACATTGACAACGAACACGGATATGCAGAGGCATACCGAGAAGTAATTCACGAAGACAGAGTAAAAGTAGGCAAAGCTACAAAGGCGCCAGACTATTCTTTCAGACTTGTTGGAGGGAAGAGATTATTTTTTGTAGAAGCTAAGAAACCCAGTGTAGTTGTAAAGGACGACATCTTACCAGCCTACCAAATTCGGAGATACGGATGGAGTGCAAAACTTCCAATAAGTATCATAACAGACTTTGAGGAGTTTGCAATTTACGATTGTACAAAAAAACCAAACCCAACTGACAAAGCATCAGTCGCCAGAATTGAGTATCTAACATTCAAAGACTATGTTAATAAGTTCGACTTTCTCTGGGATACATTCAGTAAAGAGCGGGTTCTAAAGGGCAGCTTTGACAAGTTTGTAATTGGAAACGCAAGCAAGAAAGGGACAGCGACCGTTGATAAGGAATTTCTTAGTTCTCTTGACAATTGGAGAACATATCTAGCTCAAAGCATAAGTTCAAACAATAAGCAACTTGACGAAGACGAACTCAATTTTGTAGTTCAACAAGCAATAGATAGAATTATTTTCTTGAGAATCGCTGAAGACAGAGCAGTAGAACCTTATGGTAATTTAAAAACTACGCTGAAGGGCGATTGCTATGAGAATCTATTTCAACTCTTCAAGGAAGCTGACCAAAAATACAACTCAGGCCTTTTTGATTTCAAAAAGGATAAGCTAAGTGAAACGATTAAGGTTGATAATAAAGTAATAAAAAATATTATTAACGAACTTTATTATCCTGAGAGCCCATATGAGTTTTCGGTACTTTCAGTTGAAATTTTGGGAAGTGCGTACGAACAATTTCTTGGGAAGGTAATCAGACTGACCCCTGCACATCATGCTAAAATTGAGGAAAAGCCAGAAGTTAGAAAAGCTGGAGGCGTATTTTATACTCCACAATACGTAGTTGATTACATAGTTGAAAACACGTTAGGACAGCTTGTTAACGGAAAGACACCAAAAGAAATAAGTAAGATAAGAATAGCTGACCCAGCTTGTGGAAGCGGAAGTTTCCTTATTGGCGCATATCAATATTTACTTGACTATCATAAAAATTTCTATTCTGAAAACGGGAAACCTTCAAAAGGAAAAAAAGATAGTCCGCTAACACCAGAAGGTAATTTAACTACCTCAGAAAAGAAAAGGATTCTACTCAATAATATTTATGGAGTTGACCTTGATTATAATGCAGTAGAAGTAACCAAACTCAGCTTGCTCCTAAAATGTATGGAAGGAGAAACTTCTGCCAGCATTGCTAATCAAATGAAATTATTTAACGAAAGAGTTTTGCCAACGCTTGACGACAACATTAAAAGCGGAAACTCTTTAATTGATTTGGATTTTTACGATGGTCAACTTGATTTTGGAGGAGAGAGAAGAATTAAGCCGTTCAGTTGGAAGAAAGGCTTTCCAGAGGTTTTCAAAAATGGAGGCTTTGACTTTATAATTGGTAATCCTCCGTACGTTCTGATAAGTCCTGACTTATTTTCAAATGAAGTAATAGAATATTTCAAGAGATTTAAAGTTGCAGAATACAAAATTGACCTATATCACCTGTTTATTGAAAGAGGTTTAGGCTTGTTAAAACCAAGTGGGTCTTTAGGTTTTATTCTACCAAGTACGTGGATGACGCAAAAGTTCACAGACAAGTTGAGGAAATTCGTATTAGAGCAATCCTCGATAGAAGAAGTTTTACATTTTGACTATAAAGTATTCGACCAAGCTGATGTATTCACTGAAATTATTATTCTTAACAACTCCAAGCCACCCACTGACCATAAAATTAGATTTATCAGAGAAGAAGGTAGTGTCACAAGCGGAAAGGTACTTGCATCAAACGTAATGTCAGAAATACAAAAAAGCTTTTTGAAGGTTGAAAGCTTTGCGATTGATATTCGTTCCCTGACTCGTGATGGAAAAATAGTATCAAAAATCACGAAAAACTTCCCTCCACTTGAGCAGGTGGCAAGAGCATCATTGGGAGCACAAGCATATAACAGTAGTAAGCATTCCAAATCTGAAATCGAAAATCGGGTATTCCATTCAGACAAGAAATTATCCAAAGAATACCTACCAGAATTAGCAGGTAACGATGTTGGAAGGTATACTCTTGACCGTAAAAAGGGACAGTGGATTAAATATGGCCCGTGGTTACATGACTACAGGTCAATGGATTGGTTAACTGGACCAAGAATATTAATAAGAGAAATAACAGGGAAAGACCCGTATAAAATACAAGGGACATATACTGAAGAGACCTATTGCAATTACAAAACCATTCTTAATGTAAGTCCAAGTGAAAAGACTAATTTCTCAATGAAGTATCTCTGTGGCCTTCTTAACTCAAAACTTCTCTCCTTTATCTTCAAAAACAGTTCAAATAAAATTGAGGCTAATTCGTTCCCAAGACTTTCAGTCGGTGATATAAAAAAACTACCAATTAAAGATATTGACTTCAAAAATCAAGACGAAAAATCAAAGCATGATGAAATTACAAAGTTGGTGGCCGAGATAATTAGGTTAAACATCGACTTAAAGACAATGAAACTTTCGGACAAAGTTGAACAAGTCCAGGACAGACTTGACCACCTAAATGACAAGATTGATAAAATTGTTTACCAGCTTTATAATTTAAAACAGAGCGACATTGACTTGGTTGAAAGGGGATAATTTCCTAAGCCGCGCACACATTACCTGGCCGCACATTCCATCACCCCCCGCTATCCGTAGTTTGTGCTAGTCTAAACTGCTGTCATTAAGTGTACAACTAAGGACTGACACTAAGTTCGCTTTCTGGCGCAAGTCTTCTAATCACTAGAATCTTTCTCTCTTTCACCAAATGTTTATCGAAGCCCTTGCGGCAGGGTAGCGGCACCCCGCAGTGGCATGGGCATGTGAGTCGGCACGAGGAGTATAGCGAACAGCCCGCAGCCGCCCCCCTTTGATAAATCTTCGTGGGGCGAGCCCCCTTCGATAAATCTTCGGAGAGCAAGCCCCCTTCGATAAATCTTCGGGGAACAAGCCCCCTTCAATAAATCTTCGGGGAGCGAGCCCCCCTTCGATAAATCTTCGGGGGGCGAGACCAAAAAATAATTCACACTATTGATATAGTCATCGCACTTCCGTGATGTGTTTTGCATCCACACACATTTTTCGTTTTATTTCGTTAAATCACTAACGATATATAAACAATCAGCCACCAAGAATTGAGATTTGCTCGCCCACAATTTGGAATGGAGCGCGGACTATTTGGATTTGCCTCCCGACAATTTGGATTCGACCGCAGACTATTTGGAATTGCCCATGAACTATTTGGAATGGAGCGCGGACTATTTGTTTTTGCCTTCCGACTATTTGGAATGGAACGCGGGCTATTTGGTTTTGCCTCCCGACAATTTGGAATGGAGCGCGGACTATTTGGAATGGAGCGTGGACTATTTGGAATTGACCTCGGACTATTTGGAATTGACCACCGGATAAGATGTAATCATTCTAAATAATAAATAATGGCAAATAATGGCCTCGTGACAAACAACTACTCATTCGTGCCATACGCCTCAATAATATCGCGCACCAATTTGTGTCGCACTACATCGCGGGCACTGAGTTCCACAAAACCAATACCTTTTACTTTATTCAAAATGCGCACTGCTTCTTTCAAGCCTGAGTTTTGATTTTTGGGTAAATCGACTTGTGAGGTGTCGCCTGTGACAATCATTTTGGATTCCGGCCCCATGCGTGTCAAAAACATTTTCATTTGCATGGGCGTGGTGTTCTGCGCTTCATCCAACAAGATAAATGCATTGTTCAATGTACGTCCGCGCATGTAAGCGAGTGGAGCAATCTCTACAATCTCGCGCTCCATGTAATACTTCAGTTTTTCAAATGGCACCATGTCGTTGAGTGCATCGTAGATGGGGCGCAGGTACGGATCAATCTTTTCTTTTAAATCGCCCGGCAAGAAACCTAAGTTCTCGCCTGCTTCCACAGCCGGACGTGTGATGATGATTTTCTTGACAACTTTGTTTTTAAGCGCACGTACGGCCAGTGCCACAGAGATAAATGTTTTACCTGTTCCGGCAGGACCGAGGGCAAACACTAAATCATTCTCTTTTACCGACTGCACCAATTTTTGTTGATTGACCGTCTTGGGTTTGATGGGAGCGCCTTTCGTTCCGTACAGGATTACGCCATCGGCTTCGTCTGCTACGCCTTCGGGTTTTTCTTGCGCGATGTAGGCCTTTACATTTTCTTCGGTGATCTTTCCGAATTGGTGAAAATGTTCCTGTAGTGAATTCAACACTTCGGTGATCTGCAATAAATCAGGCGTTTCGCCCTTTACCAGAATTTCGTTGCCACGCGAAATGATTTTGCTTTTCGGAAATGCCAGCGAAAGCTCGTTGATGTTTTTATTCTCGATGCCGAGGAACTCGAGCAACGGAATGTTTTCCAGGGTGATGATTTTTTCGATCAAATGAAATAATGGTTGAAATGAAGTAATTTTAGACCGTAAATTAATTAAATCCGGCCTTGCTACAACGCAGGCATCCTTAGAAAGTTCACAGATGGCAATCGTTACTCTTCTTACTGATAGTGGTGAAACGGATCATTATGTGGCCGCCATGAAGGCGAAGGTGCTGAGCGTGAACCCCGGACTTACCTTGGTGGACATCAGCCATCAAATTGCAGCCTGCGACATTGCGCATGGGGCTTTTGTCTTAAAAGCGGTTTTCCGCGATTTTCCGGCAGGTACGGTGCATCTGGTGGCGGTCGATTCGGCCGGAGCAAAAGAGGATGCGTACATCGCCTTGCAATTAGAAGATCACTTTTTTGTGGGTGTTGATAATGGGCTACTTGGTTTAATTAGCGAGAAGAATCACCAACAGGTGGTGCAGCTCAACTCGGTAAATCCGATACGAACCACCTTCCCCGAAAGGGATATTTTTGCTGCCGCTGCCGCTAAACTGGCGAGTGGAGTGAGCATTACTACGTTAGGCAAACCCATGCCTACGTTTAAGAAAATGACGGACCGGTTTGTAAAGGCCAACAAACGATTGATTGCCGGCAATGTCATTCGCGTGGATGGATACGGAAACCTGATTACGAACATTCCAAAAGATGCTTTTGAAATACTCAGTGCTGATAAAACATTTACCATCCAGTTTGGCGGTGAGAAATTCAGGCGCATTCATAAGAATTATTTTGAAGCCGATCCGGGCGATTGCTTTTTGATTTTTAATAGTCTTGGGCTGCTCGAAATTGGAATGTACAAAGGCAACGCCAGCGAGTTACTGGGATTAAAGCATGACAGTCCTGTCAATATTTCTTTCGAAGAGTAAAATCGTTTCACTATCGAAATCCCAAACAAATGATCACCCGAATTGTAAAAATGTATTTCAGTGAAGAAACGGCTCCGCTCTTTTTAGAAATATTTGAAAAGCACAAAGTGGCTATTCGAAACTTTCCGGGTTGCTCGCATTTACAATTAGTGAAAGAGATGGATGTGCCGAATTGCTATTGCACGGTCAGCCGTTGGGATCGTCAACAAAGCTTAGAAAACTACCGCGATTCTGAACTCTTCATTACTGTCTGGCGACAAGTGAAGCCGCTGTTTATACGAAAGACAGATGCTTTTTCGCTGGAAGATTTTATTACTGTTGCGTAAATCGCAGCCACACTACATTTTCACCGATCGGCACATCGGTATTTTAAGAGATGGGTTTATTTCATAGATTTATTTATCCATACTTAAATCTATGCATCGAATTTATTTATCTATTGCCAGCATCCTTTTTGCGGCAACCAGTCTGTTCGCACAAAGCGGAATAAAAAAAGCACCCGAAGTAAAAGAAG
>JABFSO010000055.1 GCA_013140555.1 Cyclobacteriaceae bacterium
AATGAAAAAGGTCAAGTAAAGGATGAAATTAAATTCAATCGTATAAGTCCTGGTAAAAATGCACGAAGACAAAAGGGTACGGCCAATGGCACACCATTTGATTTTAGGTCAGATTTTTATTATAGGTATTATCTTGGTATTCTTTATTTGTTAAATGTACAAACGAGGAACTATATAGAGTGGAACACAAATCAAGGAGATAGTGAGATACTTCTTGTAGAAAAAGATCAGGTTTACTATCGCGTCAATGATGAAATTTACAACGCACCAATTTTAAATGGAAAGAAGTTGGGCAAAGCGAAATTGCTGATTAAAGATGAAGTCGTACCGGATATCCATTGGGCATTTTTATCTAAATAGATTTAGTGAAATATCAGACTTTTTAGTTATGACTTCTAACTTTAGCTTATTTCCTAACCCAAGTGCGTTTGCTTGAAACCCTTGCGTGAAGGATGGAAGTGGAAAGCCTCCCGATATGCGAAAGGAAACTGGCGGGGGCTTGAAGCGGACAGCCTGACCCGAGTTTGCCTGCCGGAGCATTTGCGGAGGCAGGCAGGCGAGGGACACGCCCCAATAATCAATTACCGTAATTTCCTCAGTTGAGATGAAAACCATCGTTCCACCGAATAAAATGGGGATGTTTTGAGGATTGACCAGAGAATTGATGCTGAAGGCTTGTTTTTAGCTAATAATGTCACTTCCAATTAATTACGTTACCTTTGCCCCTTAATTTTTACAAAAAAACATTTAATGAAATCATTTAACGAACTGGGACTTTCGGGGCAAGTGGTGGAAGCAATCCGCCAAATGGGCTTTGAAACTCCTACGCCCATTCAAGAACAAGCCATCCCGGTATTGTTGCAAGGAAACACTGACCTGGTAGGGTTAGCGCAGACAGGCACCGGAAAAACGGCCGCCTTTGGTTTGCCATTGATCGAACTGATCGATGAAAAGAACCGTACCACACAAGCGTTGATTTTAGCGCCTACGCGCGAACTCAGCGTGCAGATTACCAACGACCTCGAGAATTTTTCGAAGGCGGTAAAGGATCTGAACATCGTAACCGTTTATGGCGGTGCGAGTATCTCTGACCAAATCAGAAAAGTAAAGAAAGGAGCGCAGATAATCGTAGCTACTCCGGGCCGCCTGATCGACTTGATCGAGCGCAAGGTGGTGAGCCTCGGTACTATTAAATATGTAGTGCTGGATGAAGCCGATGAAATGTTGAACATGGGATTTAAAGATGCCATCGATGAAATTTTATCGGGCACTCCGGATGAAAAGAACGTGTGGCTCTTCTCGGCAACGATGCCACGCGAGGTGCGCGAGATTTCGAAGAACTACATGAGTAATCCGAAAGAGATTACGATGGGCGAAAACAGCCAAGGAAATGAAAACATCGATCACCAATATATTGTGGTGGACGACCGCGACAAATACATGGCGCTGAAGCGGATGGTGGACTACTCGACTGATATTTTTGGTGTGATTTTTTGTCGCACGAAAATTGACACGCAGCGTGTAGCGGAAAGTCTGATGAAGGACGGCTACAATGCCGATGCCTTGCACGGTGACTTAACGCAAATGCAACGCGACCGCGTGATGAAGAGTTTTAAAAACAAAACACTTCAGTTGTTGGTAGCTACGGACGTGGCAGCACGTGGTATTGACGTGAGCAACATTACGCACGTTATTCACATGAACATGCCCGATGAGATGGAATACTATACGCACCGAAGTGGTCGTACCGCTCGCGCGGGAAAGAAAGGTATTTCGTTGGCGATTGTTTCTAAGAAAGAACTTGGAAAAATAAGCCAGATCGAGCGAACATTGAAGCGCAGATTTACGAAAGCTTTGATTCCGACCGGAGATGAAGTATGTCAACGCAAAATTATGGAGTTGACGCACAAGATGCGCAACGTGGAAGTGAACGAAGAGGAGATTGACAGCTTCTTGCCGGAAGTATATCATGAGTTGCGCGACTTATCGAAGGAGGACATCATCAAACGTTTTGCTTCGATTGAGTTCAACCGTTTCTTAGCGTACTACCGCGATGCACGTGATTTGAACAAGTCGGATCGCAGCCGCTCGTTTGTAGGTGGTGATGATCGTGGACGTGATGGTGCGGATGCATACACTACGGGCGACCGTGTGTTCATCAACATCGGAAGAATGGATGGACTGGAGAAAGGCGATTTGTTGGGATTGATTTGTGACTATGGCGATATCGATAAATCGAAGATTGGTAAGATTGACCTGAAGGGTGCTTATTCGTTCTTTGAATTGGAGAAGGACATCACACAAAAAGTATTTCAAGGATTTGAAGGTGTGGAAGTGCGCGGACGCAAAGTGCGGTTGGAGATGACCGGTGACCGCAGAGAGAAAGAAGGCGGCAGCGAGCGCAGCGGTGGCTTTGAAGGAAAGAGATCATACGGTGGTGGCGACAGCAAGAAGCCACGCAGCTACGGTGGCGGGGGTGAAAAGAGAGAACGCTCATACGGTGGTGGCGAGAAGAAAGATCGCCCTTACGGTGGTGGAGGCGGTCGCAGTGGAGGAGGAGAGCGTGAGCGCAAGAAGCGCTGGTAATTACGGACGCAGATTATTAATGAAACGTCCCGCCATTGGCGGGACGTTTTTGTTTACACTGATTATGAGATTACGCGGATGGCGCTGAAATGTGATGCGGATATGTAACTCGGATTATTGGATTGCGCAGGTGGCGCGGAATGAGAAAGCACTTCAATTCGATGCGAAAATCTGCCTGAGATCGGATGAAAATCCGTCAATGGTGATGGCTGTGATCGTGCCTGAGTTGAGTTTGACGAGTAATTCAAACTGCTTGTCTTTTAGTTCGTATTGTTCGATGGTTTCTTTATCAGGATCGATGATCCAATACTCCTTTACCCCGTGTTGACCGTAATCTCTGAACTTTATTTCGCGGTCTGTTTTTTCGGTAGAAGGTGATAGAATTTCAACTATGAAATCGGGAGCTGGAAAAAGCATTTGGTTATCCGTAAAAGTATCCGCTACTTCTTTTCTGAAAAAGCATATGTCTGGCTCATAGCTATTGCGCGTGAGTTCGATCATTATTTTTTCGATGCAAATCCTGCCACCTTTTTTATTCGTTTTGAGGTGGTGTGTTAACAGATAGGATAGGTTTGTGGAGACCAGTGAATGCTTGGATTTAACTGGAGAGTGAAAAACAGCTTCTCCATTTATGTACTCAGCCTTATCGGATTCTTTGATCAGATTGTAAAAAGCAATCCTTTTTGCAGTATTTTCATTCAAAATCGCATTCGCCTCTTTGATCAATAAAGCCAAATCGGGGCTTTGTTTCAGTTCTTCTAATATTTCAGAATGTGTACGCATTATTCAAATATCGTAAAATTCTTAATTCAAAATACTGTCTACCAACTACTATCTCCTAAATTCTGACTTCCGACTTCTAAATTCCGACTTCCAATTTCTTCCCCCATTACATATTCCTCCTATACTGTCCACCCACTTCAAACAACGCTTTGGTGATTTGGCCCAACGAACAGACTTTGCAGGCTTCCATCAGCTCGGCAAAGATGTTTTTGTTTTGAATGGCTGCCTCTTGTATGATATCAATCGCAGCGGCAGCTTTGTTGCCTTGAAACTGATGCAGGTTGCGGAGCATTTTGATTTGATACTCTTTCTCTTCCGTAGTCGCACGAATCACTTCTCCCGGAATGATAGTAGGGGAGCCTTTGGAGCTGAGGAATGTGTTCACACCAATAATAGGATATTCGCCTGTGTGCTTGAGTGTTTCATAATACAAACTCTCTTCCTGGATTTTTCCACGCTGGTACATCGTTTCCATTGCGCCCAACACACCACCGCGTTCGGTGATCTTATCGAACTCCGATAGTACTGCCTCTTCCACTAAGTCCGTCAACTCTTCAATGATAAATGAACCTTGCAGAGGATTTTCGTTTTTCGCCAGTCCCAACTCTTTGTTGATGATCAACTGAATCGCCATGGCTCTGCGTACACTTCCTTCTGTGGGTGTAGTGATCGCCTCATCATACGCGTTGGTGTGCAACGAATTGCAGTTATCATAAATCGCGTATAGCGCTTGCAGCGTAGTGCGAATGTCGTTGAAGTCGATCTCCTGAGCGTGCAGCGAGCGACCGGATGTTTGAATATGATACTTCATCATCTGGCTGCGTGCATTGGCTCCGTATTTTTCGCGCATGGCTTTCGCCCAAATTCTGCGTGCCACGCGGCCAATCACCGCATACTCGGGGTCAATGCCATTTGAGAAGAAGAAGGAGAGATTAGGCGCGAACTCGTTGATGTCCATGCCGCGGCTCAAATAATATTCCACGTAAGTGAAGCCATTCGCCAGCGTGAATGCTAATTGTGTGATCGGGTTGGCACCCGCTTCGGCAATATGATAGCCGGAGATCGATACCGAATAAAAATTACGCACCTTTTGATCGATGAAATACTGTTGCACATCGCCCATCAAACGTAAAGCAAATTCGGTTGAGAAGATGCATGTGTTTTGTGCTTGATCTTCTTTGAGAATATCCGCTTGCACGGTGCCACGCACCTGCATCAGTGTTTCTTCTTTTATTTTTGCGTACACATCTTTCGGTAAAACCTGATCGCCCGTTACACCGAGTAGCATTAATCCGAGACCATTGTTTCCTTCGGGTAACTCGCCCTGGTAGGAGGGAACTTCACCATTCGCGTAAAGCGATTTGATTTTGGCGCGCACCTCATCTTCTAATCCGTTTTTCTTAATATAGAATTCGCATTGTTGGTCGATGGCTGCGTTCATGAAGTAACCAAGTAACATCGGTGCAGGTCCGTTGATTGTCATCGACACAGATGTTTTCGGATCGCACAGATTGAAGCCACTGTAAAGTTTCTTCGCATCATCCAGGCAACAAATGGAAACACCCGAGTTGCCAATCTTACCATAAATATCCGGACGATAGTCGGGGTCATTGCCATACAACGTCACCGAGTCGAAGGCGGTGGACAAACGTTTTGCCGGCATCGCCTTGCTGACATAGTGAAACCTGCGGTTGGTGCGCTCCGGTCCACCTTCTCCTGCGAACATTCGCGTAGGATCTTCACCCTCGCGTTTGAAAGGATAGATACCCGCTGTGTAAGGAAATTCACCCGGCACATTTTCCTGCAACATCCATTTCAGTAAGTCGCCCCACGCTTCGTAATTCGGCAGAGATACTTTGGGAATCTGCGAATGCGAAAGTGTTTCGGAGTGGGTTTGAATGGCAATCTCTTTATCGCGCACCTGAAATTTAAATAACGGTGCTTTGTATTGAGCGGCTTTTGCGGGCCACTCTTGCAGGAGCTTTCCGTTTTTTGGATCAAGGTTGAGTTGTTGTTTTACCACCTCATCCCCCAGCCCCTTCTCCACAGGAGAAGGGGAGGAGTTGGATGAAAACATTTTGGTGACGCGATCTAACGCGTACAGATTCTGTGCAATGCCTGCTTGCTGGTTCACCCATTGATCGTACTTGCGGTTCGTCTCTGATATTTCGCTGAGGTAGCGCGAGCGGTGTGGAGGGATCACAAAAATCTTCTCCGACATCTCGCGTGAAATTTCGAAAGATGATTTTAGGTCAGCACCTGTCTTCGCTACCAATGTGTCGATAATGTGTTTGTACAATTGGTTCGTGCCCGGATCGTTGAATTGTGAGGCGATGGTACCATACACCGGCATGTCTTCCGGTTTTTTGTCCCACAAGTTGTGGTTGCGCTGGTATTGTTTCTTCACATCGCGTAAAGCATCGAGTGCACCGCGCTTGTCGAATTTGTTCAGTGCAATGACATCGGCAAAGTCAAGCATGTCGATTTTTTCCAATTGTGTGGCAGCACCGTATTCAGGAGTCATCACATAAAGCGACACATCACTGTGATCTAAAATTTCGGTATCGCTCTGGCCTATGCCCGATGTTTCGAGAATGATCAAATCATAGCCCGCAGCTTTCAAAACCTGCACCGCTTCTTTCACGTAGGCAGAAAGTGCGAGGTTACTTTGGCGAGTCGCCAGCGAGCGCATGAACACGCGGTTGTTGTTGATGGCGTTCATACGAATCCGATCGCCCAACAGCGCGCCACCGGTTTTGCGTTTCGATGGGTCCACTGAGATTAAACCGATGGTTTTACCTGCCCCGTCTTTCGCGGGGTCTTTGAAGTCGATTAAAAATCTTCGTACAATTTCATCCACCATCGAAGATTTACCGGAACCACCAGTACCAGTAATCCCTAATACAGGTGCTTTTGATAATGCAGCCTTTTTATGAATCTCTGCAAAGACGTCTTTATGTTTCTCAAAATAATTTTCTGCACCCGAAATCATTTGTGCAATCTGCACATGACTGCCAACTGTCAATTGCTTGTTGTCAATTGTCTCCCCGGTCGGATAATCGCTGCGCTGCACCAAATCATTAATCATTCCCTGCAAGCCCATCGCGCGACCGTCATCGGGCGAGTAAATTTTGGTGATGCCGTAGTCCATCAACTCTTTGATTTCTTCCGGCAGAATCACACCACCACCACCGCCAAATATTTTAATGTGCCCCGCGCCTTTCTCTTGCAGCAGGTCGTACATGTATTTAAAGTATTCCGTGTGGCCGCCTTGATAGCTCGTCATGGCGATCGCCTGTGCATCTTCTTGACTCGCAGTGTTCACCACTTCTTCCACACTGCGGTCGTGTCCGAGGTGAATCACCTCGCAGCCCGTTGCCTGAATAATTCTGCGCATGATGTTGATGGCAGCATCGTGCCCGTCAAACAGGCTGGCAG
>JABFSO010000262.1 GCA_013140555.1 Cyclobacteriaceae bacterium
ATATATCCTTATCCCTTACGCCTTTAAATTTCTTACCCAGATAACTTCTTACGTGTGAGAAAGAAAGGCTTCCTTCTAATGAGGTAGTGAGGTAGCTGTAATAAGACGATAACAAATCCTTGATCTCTTCGGTATCTACGTGCGATTTTAATACACCCGGCTCGCTAATAAACAACGGCAAACGACCAGCCATCATGGGCGATGCATAGGTAACTTTAAATTTTATGGTTGGTAGTTCGCGATAAGGCAACAGCCAGCGTATTTCTTTTACGCTTTCGCGATTTGTATCTTCCAATGAATAAAAACTGCGGTCATCTTGTCCTTGTGTCAACTTAAATCCGGGTGCTCCATTGAGCGACTTTAGATTGATGTAACACCTTCTCAATACTTCAAAAGAAATCTTTTGTTTAAGAATGGGATGTTCTGAATGCAATTGAAATAAAACCGGATCGAAGGTGTAATATTTCGCGCCCATCAATGAAATATTCTCTTCTTTCACAATGTAGTAATCCAAAATATCTCCTACCGATAAATTGGGAATTGCCAACTTATAGGAATCCTGCTGCATGCCATTGTAGGTTTCCTTCTCCTTCACAGCCTCCGACATAGGAACTTCTACTTGTGATCCGTCTGGTTTAATAATTTTAAACCCTGCGTACGAATCCAAGCGGCTGGCACCCTGCGAAACGCTCCCTTCCAATTTAAACTGCGCATATTCCTCAATGGCTTTTGAAGAAAGCAGCTTCACACGAACGTGAATGAAGCGATCGTAATTTAAATTGGATATGATAGGGTCCTTTCTAAAATAAAGCATGTTCGACTTGGCAAGAATCACCGCCTGTTCATCTTTCCATTTATCCGGTATTTGCGTTACCTGAAAATCTTTGTCATTGTTGTTCCACATCAAAGCCTTCACTTCGTCTGCGCGCTTCTTATCTGAATTGATTCCTTTGGGCGAGTTGCCGCCAACATATACGACTCCTTGAGCCCAGCTGCTACCAACGTATAGTAAACTAGCAACAATTAGTAAACTGTATTTTTTCATTCGAGTGGATTACTTCTGTTTTAATGTGATTTGGTTGTTATAAAAGCCCTTCACCTCCTGAATGGTGCTGTTCCATTTTTCAAATTCAGAAGTGGGAAGTGTGTTTTTCAAAATCTTAATTTGCCGGGTATAAATAATTTTATTCCCAACCAATTGATAGCTCATGTCAAATTCGTAATGCGAATTTTTAATTGTTAGCGGCTCGGGTAAATAACTCAATTGATACCCCGTGGGGATAGTCAATTCCATTCTCACTTTTTTATTGGAACGTGAACTAAATTTGTATGGCACCTTGCGATCTTTTTTCAGTTGCGAATTGGCAAAGTCATCTTCAAAATCTAAATCAACATACAACTCTTGATTGTTTTTGTACAGTTGATTGTTAAGCGATACGCCACAGCGAATCGTCATTACCGAATCACGCTTCAGTCCGCTGACCACCGGCTTATCAAACTCATCGGGGTTGGCTTTGCCGGATAGATACCGTTTCATAAAATTGACCCGATCGTCTATCTTCATTGTGCTCCAATAATACAGGATGTTCTTTTTGGTTTCTCCATTTAATGATGTCACACCCGTTCCCTTCAATACATTATCGGTAATCGAAAATTGCCAGATTGCATCTTCGAGGTACAAATCAATGGGCTCTTCCGGAACCTTGCTAAGTACATAATTTGCTCCGTTCTCAATCAAAATTTCTTTGCCCTGAATTCGCTCGGCATGTTCACCCATGGCATTTTGTTTCTCGGTAGCATCCAAAATCAATTGCTTGTCTTTCAGCATCACAGTGCAGATCATGTGATTATCTACTGCCAGTGTGGGTAAATTATACGTGTAAGGAATTTTGTTAGTGCCAATCCACGTAAGTCGGGCATCGTATCCGGCTATTGTGAGCATAGCTTTGGTAAGGTTGGCCATCCCTTTGCAATCGCCATAGCGTTTATAAAACACCTCGCTGGCGTCTTCCGGCTTAAAGGCAGCAATGCCATCTTCAAAAGCTATGTATTTGATGTTGTCTTGCACCCAGTAATAAATGGCGCGAATTTTTTCTTCATCCGTTTTCAGGTTTTTGGTTAGATCTTGCACCATCGGTTTGATGGCATCGTAGTTTGTGTTGAGTTGTGCGGTCAAAGAGGCATACCACTTGTACAAGTCTTGTGTGGATGAAAGTACAGCCACCCGCTCGCCTTTGGGCGATTGATAGGATTTGCAAAGAATGAGCACATGTGGAATAAAGTGAAGGTAGCCGGGTTGATTTTCTTCCTTCGGCATTGCTTCTAAATTCTGAATGGTGTAGGTATAAACTTTGCCTTTCGCAGAAGGTGTTACCTTCTTTTCAATTTTATAGTTTGCAAAGTTTCGTTCCACAAATTCTAAATCAACACCATTCGGCACCACAAAACTCATCTCACGCCATTTACTAGGGGTTTCTTCGTGAAAAAATACCTGCGTCACATATTTAGGATCTTTATAAAGAATACTTGATTCGTAATTTACTCCTTGCCCTACCTGATTTAAGTTGGTACGATATGCACACATCTGTCCATCCGAGTAAAAAATATCATCACTCACTGAACTGCCGCAATATTTATCATGTGGTTGGCTTCGATCTTTCTCAGTTTTGATTGAATAGCTTTCAATGCTTACATGGTTATTGGAATAATTTCTCAATACCAAAGTGGAGTTTGGCTTCAGTGTTATGTATTGATTTTTGTTTTTCTCGCGTGCTTGCAAATAGCCTGCGGGTGTGATGAAATATTCATAGCTTACTACCGATCGCACTGCAGCTATTTCATCTTTGTCGAACATCTTTTTCAGACCGGCTGCTTCCTGCACAGCGACTTCGCTAATTTTCTGCCCATAACAGTTTAAAGTCAGAAACGATAATACGATAGATAGAGCAACTATCGTTTTAGATAAGAATCGGCCGGCATGTTGCATGAATTGATAATTGTGTAAAGGGGTCAAAGATAAGTAGCAACTTTAAATTTCAGTCGAATCAAATTCATTAAATTTAACAATTCAATAAACTATCCATGAAAGCATCCCTGACACTCATCATTTTAATAGCCATACTATCGACCAGCCAAGCTCAAGTTATTGGAAAGATGTTCCCCGAAATGAAAGCCGAAACCGTGGCCGATAAAGAAGTCGTTCTTCCCACCGATACTAAGGGGAAATATACACTGTTGGGGTTAGCCTACTCTAAAAAATCAGAAGACGAGTTGAATAGTTGGTTCAATCCTATCTTCAACAAATTCATTCGCAAACAAGAAGGAATGATGGCCAGCTTTGCCTACGATGTAAATGTCTATTTTGTACCTATGTTTACAGGTGTGAATGCCGCTGCTACTGGCACTGCCAAAAAGAAAGCCTTAAAAAATACTGACCCTCAATTACTTCCTTACATTCTTTTCTATCGAGGGGAATTAAAGAAATACAAAGAGGCACTCGATTTTGAAAAACGCGATATCCCTTACTTTTTTGTATTAGATACCGAAGGGAAAATTGTGTACGCTACATGCGGTGCTTTTAGCGATGCCAAAATGGATGCCTTAGAGGAAGCGATTCAAGACTAATTTTCAACACTACATAAAATCTCAAGTTACCTACTACTATGCACCTGATCACCAAAGAGAGTATCATCGAAGCCCACGAACGAATCAAACCCTACATTCATCAAACCCCCGTGCTTACCAGCGAAAGTATAGATGAACAAGCCGGTTGTAGAATTTTCTTTAAGTGTGAAAATTTTCAGAAAGTTGGTGCCTTCAAAGCAAGAGGTGCCATGAATGCTGCACTGTCTTTATCGGAAGCCGAGCGCAACAAAGGATTAGCCACACATTCGTCAGGCAATCATGCGCAGGCTTTGGCTCGCGCAGCAAAAATATTAGGAACAAAGTCATACATCGTAATGCCGCGCACTGCTCCTGAAATTAAAAAGCGTGGCGTTCGGGCGTACGGTGGAGAAATATTTGAATGCGAGCCTACCTTGCAAGCTCGAGAGGCAACCTTAGCTGAAGTAATCGTGAAAACAGGTGCTACGGAAATTCATCCTTTCAACAATTACAAAGTAATGGAAGGACAAGCAACTGCTACAAAAGAGTTAATTGAAGCTGTAAGTCCGCTGGATTATGTGCTAGCCCCCGTGGGCGGAGGTGGTTTGTTAAGTGGCACTGCGCTGGCCGCTCGTTTTTTCTCGCCCAAAACAATCGTGATCGGCACAGAACCTGCCGGCTCTGATGATGCCTTTCGCTCGTTGCAAAGTGGCAAAATTGAAGAGGCTCAATCCAACACGATTGCCGATGGCTTGCTTACCAAATTAGGCGACAAAACATTTCCAATCATTCAAGACGGAGTGAAAGAAATCATCACCGTAACAGACGAAGAGATTATCGCTGCCATGCGATTAATCTGGGAGCGATTAAAAATTATCGTTGAAAGTTCGTGCGCAGTTCCGTTTGCTGCTGTGCTGAAAAGCAAACATAAATTTCTAGGCAAACGCGTAGGCATTATTCTTTCCGGAGGAAATGTAGATTTGGAAAAGGTTGGAAAATGGTTTGGCTCTAATTGACCGCCTTACCTGCAGCCTTCCAATTCTTAATGCCACCTTCTAATTCAAAAACTTCATAGCCCTTTACGCGCAAAATGGTTGCGGCTTTAGCGCTACGTATGCCACTGCCGCAATAAACAAACAGTGGCTGATGAGGCAGCGAGTCTAGTTTGGTGGCAAAAGCATCATCGTACACAATATTCTTCGGCTCCATTATTTTTCCATTGGCTACCTCCTCCTCGGTGCGCACATCCAATAGAATAGCATTGGTTGTGCTTTTATAATTCGATTCAAATTCTGCTGGAGCCAATACTCTTTCAGATGGCGCCTTGCTGCAAGCCACTGCAAAAATGGCTATCCATAGTAGTTTCTTCATTTCGTCTGTTCGATTTAAATTCCTCCGAGGCGCTCTAACAGTTTTTTGGTAGCGCGTATTCCTTCTTCTTCCGAAAGTTTTCCTCCTTCATACTCGATACCGATATGACCGGTATAACCCGCTGCTTTCACAATGGGCAACATCTTCGCATAATCGGTTTCAATGCAATTGCCATTCTCATCAAAATCATAACTCTTAGCACTCACTCCTTTAGCAAACGGCATCATCTCGGTTACACCTTTGTATCGATCGTAGCTATCCACGCATGTGTCTTTGTCGCGCTTCAAACAAAAATTTCCAAAGTCGGGTAAGGTACCGCAGTTCGGAAGGTTGACACCGGCAATCACTTTGCTTAACCAATCTCCATTAGAAGAAAAACCACCATGGTTTTCTACAATTACATTGATATTTGATTGAGCGGCAAACTCGCTTAGTGAGCGCAGACCATCCATTCCTGCTTTCGAAACTTCATCCGCGGTTCCTTCACCATAACAGTTTACACGAATGGAATGACACCCTAAAAACTTAGCTGCTTCCACCCATTTGTAATGATTCTCTACGGCTTCTTTGCGCTTCTTCGAATCCAAATCGGCCATCGCACCTTCGCCATCACACATGATTAGTACGCTGGTCACTCCGTTGTCATCACATCGTTTTTTCAATTCGGCCAAATAGGTTGCGTCTTTTGCTTTGTCCTTAAAAAACTGATTGACGTACTCCACAGCCGAAATGCCGAAGTCATTTTTAGCCTTAGCCGGAAAATCGAGGTTATCCATTTTCTTTTCTTGCAGCGCGCGATGCAGCGACCATTCCGCCAAAGAGATTTTGAAAAATAAATCGCTCGTAATTTTCGTATCTACCGAAGTAGAATCTGCGGTTGACTCCTGCGTTGATTTGGTTGTGCATGCTGCTATCAGTCCAGCTGTCAAACCATAGCCGCCCAGTAAGCCTAGGTTTTTAATAAATTCTCTTCGGTTAGTAGAGTTCATAGTTTAGGTTTTGATATGAAAGTTAATGAACAAAAAATAAACAGCAACACCACTTATCAAAATGGCTGGCCGTGTGTACTTTTCACCAAATAGTTTGCTGCCGGTTTTACATAACGAGCCAAATCCACAGCCAAATTAGAAGTCCATTCACTTCCAAATAATTGTTGAATTTGCCGGCCCGCCCAAAGCCGTCTGGCAAAATGATCATTCCATTGTTGTTGATACGTTGCTTCCATTTTTTCGCGTGAAATTTTTTCTTCGCAATAGCCGGAAACTACTTCGGATAAAATTTTGGCTGCATGCATCGCGATGGCCATGCCATTGCCACACAAAGGTGTAATCATACCGGCTGCATCGCCACACATCAAAATATGATTTTCCACAGGGGCTTTGGTCGCAAAAGAAATCTCGTTGATCACTTCGGGGCGCTCCCACAAAAATTCAGATTCGGTAAATAGCTTTTTTAAATATGGATTGCGATACAGAATTTGTTTCTCCATTTCAGGCAGATTGCCAAATCGCTTTACATTATCACGATGGGTTAAATAACATAACGTGCTTTTACCCTCCTCCACATTGCTGATTCCACAATAGCCATCTTTAAAATTATGCAGCGCAATTCGGTTAGCCGGATGTTGTGTGCGAATGTGATACTTTACACCTACATAAGGTGATCGCTTTTTTAAAAAACCTCGTTGCAGATTGGCATCGAGTTTGGATCTTTTGCCGAAAGATCCTATAACCACATCGGCCGTATGTGTTTGTCGATTGGTTTTTATTTCGAATTGATCATTTTGAAAAAGAATGGATTCTGCTTCCGTATTTATTTGGCATTGCACACCGGCTTCTACACATTTTTGGTAGATAAAGTGATCAAATACGTAGCGGCTAATTCCAAATCCACCTAAATCTAATGGAATAATTGCCTCCCGTCCACTGACAGAGGTTAATTGTAGCTGATCGATGTGGGGCGGTTGGAAATCGGATGGAAAAAGATTCAATGATTTCAAAAAAGGTACGGTTTCGTTGGAAATATACTCGCCACAAACCCGATGAAAGGGATATTGTTTTTTTTCAATTAATACGACTGGCACCTTTTTTCGCGCCAGAATATAGGCGGTAATCAGCCCAGCCAATCCTCCTCCAACTACAACTACCTTTTTCAAAATATTTCCTAAAAATTAATATGCTGTTTTTCGATCAATCTGATCTTAAATGGTTACCTAGTGTTAAACTTATTCATCAATCCAACGTCTATAAGGTTATGACTCCCCAAGTTAAGAATTCCGAAACACTGAACGTGTTGATGGTAGGTAATAATCCCATCGAACTTAGTTCCATCTTAGATCGCCTCAACCAAAACCGGGGCGGAAAAATAAACACCGAGTTTGCATTTGACTGGAAAAGCAGCCTGCAGTGCTTGGCTTATTTTTCACCTTCGCATATCATTATTGACGATAACATCGGCAAAGAGGAACTTAAGCTTTCGGTAAATAAGCTTCAATCTTTTCGTAAAACCCGAAACATTCCAATTACGGTTTTAAAAAACTCAAATTATCAGGAAACTGCTATTGCGGGTATTTTAAATTATGTTTTGAAATCAAATCTCTCTCCCGATTCATTGTACAAATCACTAGGTCATTCGCTCAAATACAAACAAGCTCAGGAGTATCTGCAAGAGGCCTTCAGAAAAAGAAAAAGCCAATTCGCACGATTACTTCATTTGTAAGATTAAATCTGGTTTTCTAACAAAAATTCTTTCTTCATCTTCACGCCATTGCGCATAATTTCAACCCTGATTTTGCGCCCGGGTTTGGAATTGAAAAAGTTGTTGACGTAGCTAAGCTCGTAATCTTCTACGCTCAGTCCATTTACTTGCAAAATTTTATCACCTACCAGCAAGCCGGCCTTTTCTGCTGTCGTATTCGCTCGCACATCCGATATCTCATATTCACGTAAGCTGGCACCATTGGCACGCAGGGTCAAGCCGCTCAGGTTATAATAGAATTTCTTTTTAAATGACCCATTCTTTTTGATATACAATGCTTCACCGGGAAAATTAAAAATCACCGTAAAGCGGCTGAGTAAATCACCGCCAACAGACCCATTGCGTGGCGAATATCCTTCACCACCTACAGAATCTCGGTATGCATAATCGTCCGGAAAACTGGTAATGACATTGTTCAACTCGTATTTTCCAATTTTCAACGACTTCGAGCGGCCAATTTTTCCGGTAATAATGCCGGCAATTCCTCTACCAAGAATGCTGGCAATATTTTTTGTCGGCATGCGCAAGCGGGGATTTGAATCTTCTTCTATCAACAAGCCATGGCTGGCTCCGGTATCTATTAAAAACTTGGCTGTTATCTCAGATGAATCACGCACACTGATTTTCAATTCTACAAATGGCTTGGTATCTTCTACTACGATTGGCAATTTTTGGTAGCTTTTTTTTGGTTTAAAAAAGTCCGGATGAATAATTGTCATCCGCTTCGATTCATAGTCAATCATCACCACAAAACGACTAAACAATTCATATCCTAAAATTCCATGCACATCGGTTCCCATCGAGTTCTTGAGCTCGAGGTAATCTTCTTGTAATACGAGCATGGAATGCCCCTGTCCATGTATGCCTGGCATATCAAGGGTCACATTCGATGTAATGAAAGCGTCAACTAGTTTTTTTCCACCCGGGCCAGAAAGAGTGTATTTGCGCGTGTAGGATAAGTTTAATATGTCGCTATATACCTTTTGTGTTAAAATGGCCGTGCGCACCCCCGTATCGATAATAAATTTTAATGGCAATTGGTTGTTCAGAATAACCGGCACCACTATCAGGTTATTATGAATCTCGATGGGGATATCCACACGATGTACTCCCTCCGGCAAGCTAAATCCTAAAGTCTGTTGGCTATAGCTGGGGAGGGCTGTAAGGAAAATAACTGCGAATAGAATTTGCCTCATAGCAACGAGCAAAGTTAAAGCTACTGCTTTTTTGCAGAACCTAACCCGCTTGTACGGAAAATACCCCAAGTTGGGTTAGAAGCTGATGAGGCTGTTGCTCCACTTTCAATACTCCTAGACTTCCTTCACCCAAAAAGCCGTGGCGCGTCATCAAATTCATTTGGGCGAGCAAGTGATCAAAAAATTTATTGGTGTTCAAAATTCCAATGGAGCTTTGAATCAGTCCTAATTGGCGCCAGGTTAAAATTTCGGCTAGTTCATCCAGCGTGCCCCAACCTCCCGGCATAGCAATAAAAGCGTCCGTCATTTCAGCCATGCGCTGCTTGCGCTGATGCATGGTGTCAACTACTTCCAGTTGGGTAAGTCCATTGTGGGCTACCTCTCTTCTTTGTAAGAATTCGGGGATAACGCCAACCACCTTTCCTCCGGCAGCTAACGTGGCGTCTGCAACTATGCCCATCAGGCCAACATTGCCGCCACCATAAATGAGCGTATGATGGCTGGAACCAATGAGTGTTCCAAGTTCATGGGCGGCCTCTTTATAGATAGGTTCTGATCCGGTGGATGATCCGCAAAAAACGCAGATATTCATTCAGCCGATTAGTGCTTTATATCGTGCTCGTTCTTGCTGATTTTGCTATTCGGAAAAAGCCATATTGATGCAACCGCTAATGCGAAAAGAATCCAAATCGATACAAATACTACCATAATTAAAAAGCGTTTATTTTGCCAAAAGTAAATGGATAACATTAAATATTTGCAAATTGGAGGTTAAATATTAACTAGAAGGTTCAACGCGCTTTAATCATGAAGAAATTATTTTTGGTACTCGGAATCGTGGCTCTAATCATTATAGCCGCCTTGGTGTATGTTCGCTTTTTCTATACCAAGTCGTTTAGCCCGGAAGGCGAAGTGGCTTTTGAAAATGGCAACTTGAAAATTGGAGTTTATTATAACCGCCCGTCCAAAAAAGGACGTGTCATCTTTGCTAAAGATGGTCTGGTACCTTTCGGGAAGGTGTGGAGAACCGGTGCCAACGAAGCGAGCATTTTCAAAACAAACCAAACGCTGGATTTTGGTGGAAAAACTTTAGAGGCCGGTGAATACAGCCTGTGGACTATACCGGGTGAACAATCATGGAAAATCATTTTTAATAAGGAAATTCCCGGATGGGGTGTTGGGTTTGATGGGCAGGCTCAAAGAAATCCCGAAACGGATGCGCTCGTAATTGAAGTTCCATCGGTAACTCAAGAAAAAGAATTTGAGCAGTTTACTATATCTGTCGAAAAAGCAGGAGAGGAAATGGAGCTCCTTTTCATTTGGGACAAAACATTGGTAGCCGCACCATTTTCGTCAAAATAATTTATAGTCATAATTTTTTAGGTAGATGATACAAGTAATTCCCTCCATCGCAATCCGTAAAGGCAAAGTTGTGAAGATGCGCAAAGGTGATCCGGCCAGCGAAAAGGCTTATGACGAAAATCCGGTAGATCTCGCCAAGCGATTTGAAGATCACGGTATCGAAGTATTGCACCTGGTCGATCTGGATGGTGCCGAAACAGGTGCTCCTAAAAACCTTCATGTATTAGAGCAGATTGCCGGTTACACAGATCTTAAACTAGATTTCACCGGAGGTATCAACACCGATGGCGATATTGGCAATGCCTACAACTACGGAGCCGATTATATAACTGCCTCCAGCATTGCTATTGCCAAGCCAGAGTTATTTGCATCATGGATTGTATCCTATGGTCGCGAAAAAATGACTTTGGGTGCCGATGTTACCGACATTCAATCAAAAAAGGTTTCTTTCCGTGGCTGGCAAAATAAGTCCGATATCAATCTCTTCGATCATCTTCAATATTTCTACGACAAGGGTTTGAAATACGCCAAGTGTACCGACATCTCACGCGATGGTGTTTTAGAAGGCCCTGCTTTTTCTTTCTATCAAGAAATCATGGATAAATTTCCTGATATGAAAGTTCTCGCTAGCGGTGGTGTGCGCGGTGCCGATGACATCAAACGCCTCAACGACATGGGTGTCTTTGCTGTCATTTTTGGCAAAGCCTACTACGAAGGCATTCTCAAACTGGAGGATCTGAAGCCCTTTTTAGTCAAGTAAAATTCACTTACTACAATAGTGGAAATGAAACTGACGGCCAGCGTTTGGTAGCAATACCACTTTGGCTGAGCGCACGATCTGCCTGTTGCCCATGACGAATTAAATGCACAATCAGGAACATAAAAACGTCTCCTAATTTTAATTTGATAAAAGGAGCAAGGGAAATCCCAACCTTCACTTTGTTTAGGTCAAAGCATTTTGCCGAATGCAATAACTTTAACAACATTTCTTGCTGTTCAATAAATTCAGCGATCACCTGGTGGCTCTCCAGAATTTTAGTCGGTGCATGATCTTTGGGCGATTTCATTTTCGTTGCGAGTGATCCATTCTCTTTGGGCATCATCATTTTCGTAAAATAATTGCCGAGCCATCCGGAATAGAAATTTTCAGTTGAGCCTGATGCTGCTTTATCAATTGCCTTTTGAATAGCAGGTAAATAATAGCGGCCATAACTATTCAAATGTTGAAGGCATTCATTGGCACTCCAACCATCAGCTGAAGGCTTTAGTGCAAATTGGGAATGCTGCACTAATTGCCATTCGCCAATGGATTTGGTTAACAAATGCTCAACCTGGGTTTCAAGTTCGGCTATTAGTTGCTGCTGTCGATAGTTGCTCATGGTTTCTAATTTTGAAGCAAATAGCAGCCAATCGCTTTCATAAATCTTGGTGCAGACAAAGATTTTATACTCTTACCGTTGCCAACAGTTTACTAAATGTGGCAGCATCGATTCCTAAATACGATGCCAGGTATTTGTGCGGAATCAATCGCAGCACTTGCGGACTTCGCTGTAAGAGTGTGGTAAATTTCTCTTCTGCACTAAATGTTTGTAGCTCAATTTGTCGCTGTAGTGCACCCTTCAATGCATGTGCTGTAGCCATGCTCAACATCCGCGCGAAATTGGGAAACTCCAGACTCAAGGCATTTACCTGTGCATAGGTTGTTTTTAAAAATTCGCTCTGCGTAAGCGTTTCAAAAAAGTAATTGGAAGGTGTTTGTGTTAAAAATGAATCGGCTACTCCTGAAAACGAGAATGGGTAGGTAAAAACGATCGTGGCTTCCTTGTCTTCTTTGGTGAGGTAGTAAGCACGCTGCACGCCTTCGGTAATAAAATACAATGTTCGTTCGGTGTCTCCTTTGGCCGTAAGAATAGTTTTGCGTCTGGCTTCGCCCGGTTGCCAGATTGCTGAAAAGCGACCCCACTCTTCGGCAGACAGCGGATGAATGGCCGTGACAAACCGATGCAAATTCGCGATGGCTTCCGGATGGTTCATCCCGAAAGGTAAATTTGAAATGGTACCAAAAAAAATACCCGGCAACTTTCGCCACCGGGTATTACCTACCTACATCTATTTATCTTCTACTCTAGTTTACTGTCAGATCAAACTCTACATCCAAATCGCTTTCGCCATCAGAAGCGGTGCTAGTAGCCGACTTTAATTCCGGCTGATGCTTCAGCACAACTCTAAATTTGCCGCTTCCTGTTGCGTTAATGGTTGTCCAGGCTGTGCTTAACCCTAATGGCAGATTATTGGCGTCCTTATCGTTGTAATTAACCAAATCTGCTCGCGCATCGATATTTCCATTGCCTGCAGGATTTGAAAAGGTATTGTTGGTCCATGCAAAGAAGAATAAGTGTTCTGCTGCTTCCTCCTCCACTTCATCAGTCACATTGTACTCAGGGGCAGTGGTTGCAGCCAATTCATTAATCATGGTGATGGTTAATGTATAAGTTACATTTTTTGTCAATGCGATGGGGCCGCTTAATACTCTTGGGTTTGGACCTTCTCCATCCGAGTCAGTTGCAGTTACAACTACCGGGCTACCGGTGGCAGGTGTAAAAGTGAATGTTGCCTTCGTGATGGCTTCCGGAATGTTTTCAGGTTTCGGATCATCCTTAGAACAGCCTGCCAAAAAGATTAACGAGCCAGACATCAACACCAAAAAACTAAATCGAAGGCTTTTCATAATGGTTTTTATTTAATGCAACAATGTTGCAATAATAAACCCTTAATCTGAAATTTCCAAATTAAAAGCTGTAATGAAGGCCAAGCGTGATATTTCGACCCACGTCATCGGCAAAATAACGCAGCCGGTTGGTGTATTCGCGGAAGGATTGGTTAGTTAGATTATCGGTAGAGAGGCGAATTTCACACTTCGAACTCTTTAGTTTCCAAGTTGCTCCTACCGACAGGGAAATCAGGGCATAACCACCAGGAGCAGCTTTAAAGTCAAAGTTTCCGGGGCGCTGTGCTACAATATCGATGCCTTGTGCTTGTGCATCGATGATCTGGCGGGGTGTGATCACCTGTGGTGCTCGCGATTGGTTGGCCACCCACCTCAGTTTCGATTCTGCACTCCAACTCCATTTTTTTTCAGGGTTGGATTCATACCGAACACCTAAATCCACCCGATTGGCCGGTATGAATACTAGGTAGTCGTTTTGAGTTTCATCCGTGGCGCGTAGGTAAGAAGCTTTCCCCGTAAGGGTCCAAAATGAATTGATCTTGTAATTCGAAAAGAAATCGATGCCCATAAATGAAGCATCGGTTTGCGTATAGCGGAAGTATGGAAAAATACCACGAAGGCTTTGTGTTACTCCTCGTGGTTTGAGATAGATGAAATCAAAAATATAATTCATGTATCCGGTTATTTCTGTTGTAAACCGTGGCCGTTCGAGTTTGTAGCCTACCACCCATTTGAATGCTTTCTCCACATTGACGCCCGATTTCGCATAGGGTTTTACTTCAGAGGTTATCTCATTCAATAGTAAACCGTACTCAATTGACGCAGCACTTTGGTGTGTGCCGATGCTATACAACTCGGCCATATTGGGCGGTCGCCATGCGCTGCTGAGCGAACTGGTGAATGTCGATGTGTTGGTTATTTTTCGCTTGACAGAAACCGTGCCGCTGGCATTCTGAAAATCAATCGATGATCGATAAAGTTTATTCTTGAAGTCAAACCCGGCCACATCATACTTTTTCACATCGTATCGCAAGCCCAATTCCAGCATCCATTGTTGGAGGCTAATCTTTTCTACCACAAATAAGCCCATGGTGATGTGATCAAAATTTGGAATAAATGGAATGGTTTGTGTGCCATCTACCTTGCTATTGGTTTGATAGAGCGCGTTGATTCCCCAACTACTTTGCCAACGAGACGAATGGGTTCGCTCCCACTCGGCATCGAGTGTATGTGTATATAATTGAAAACCGAGAGCCGGAATCTCTGTCAATGCCCCAAGGCGAAAATCATATTCCGTTCTTCGGTTGCTTTGCAAGCCATACTGCAACCGAAATTCATTTTTTCCTTTTTCTAAATGTGCATTGATCTTGACCAAATCATGTTGCACCGACTGACGAGGTTGTTTTATGTCGTATGTAAATGCCGTGGTGTATTGCGGTACATCGCGTTCAAGCGCAATCGCGAGATCTTCCGCGGTGGCTACTGCGGTGCCTCGTAAAATTCCGATGGAAGTATTGAAGTGGCTATAAAAAATATCGATGCCGCTTTTCTCCGTGTGGTATGCCGTAGACAACGAAAAGTTTTGTTCTTCAAAGCCGGTATTGGATAACACATAGTTTGCGGCACGCGAATCGCCTGCTTTTTTGATGGTGGCTTGTGCACGCCAACCAAAGCCCGGCCATTTTTTTGAACCTCCTTCTAAAAATCCGGAGATTACCCCCGAACCATTATTAGAAGCAAAAATGGTATGAAGTTGTCCTCCTACACCTGCTTCAGTAGGTAGTTTGGCTGGGTTTACAAGCACCACGCCACCCAACGCATCCGCTCCGTATTTGATGGCGGCTGCATCTTTGATCACAATAATATTGGAGGCGATAAACTGATCCACTTCCGGAGCATGTTCTACTCCCCAGTTTTGTCCTTCCTGCCGAATGCCGTTGTTCAAAATCAACACGCGCTGGCTATGCACACCATGAATCACCGGCTTGAAAATGGCAGGGCCCGTTTGAATAGTGTTGACGCCCGGAATCTCGCGCATTGACTCACCTAGCGATTTGCCCATGGTTTCTTCCAATAATTTGCCGGAAAGAGAACTGTAGGTCGAAGTGACCGCCAGATTGGTATGTTTATCTTCAATCACCACTTCATTCAAGGATGTGCTGTCACTTTGCATGGTAATGGTCCAGGGTTTATTGAAGGGCACCTTTAGACTAGTCGTAATGGTTTGGTAGCCAACGTATCTAATCTCAACCTCATACTTGCCTGCACACAGTTGAGCTAATTGAAACTTCCCTGTCTCATCTGAAATGGTGCCTTTTTTATCTTTGATTAATTGGATAGTAGCCCCAACCAACGGCATGCCGCGTTCATCCTCCACTTTGCCTGAAACGCTAAACGTACAAGTCTGCGCCCATCCAGCCAGCGGCATAAAAATCAATAAAAGAAAGGCAAGCCTCATTTTGCAACAAAGTTGCGAATATAGGGAAAAGCAATTGTTTTCATGGCCCAAACTTGTCGAGTGGTGCGCTAGTTGACAAAACAGAAGATTCCGTTGAGAATTTTTAACCTTCCGAAGATGATCCACAACATTATCAAAAGAATGCAGTCAAATTGAATCGAGTAAAACCTACTTATTCTGAAATGACAAAAAGAACATTCTTGATCGTTGTTTTTGTGTTCCATCATGCCGTGGCTTCTTCTTTTTTCGCTGATTCTACTTCCATTCAATGCAAACAATTGTTGAAAGCGGGGCTTGCCTACCAAAACGAAGGAAAGATTGAACAGGCATTGCAATCGTATTTTTCTGCGCTCCGGCTAACAAGCAACGCTCAACAAGGATCGGACGCGGCCATCGTAAGCCAACGCATTGCCGGTTTGTACGAACAATATTATCGGTATGAAGAATCGTTGAACTATTTGAAAACTACCCATCGTTATTTTCAACATGCCGATAGTGTGTTGGCATTGGCCAAAGTAAGCAACAATGTGGCTTGGCATTTTATCAAGCTACATCAAATGGACTCTGCTTTGCGCTATGCCGAACAATCGATTCAATCTTTTCGAAGACTAGACAAGCCTCCTACTATGGCGTACTGCATTGCGCTGGAGTCGCTGGGTGAAATTTATTCCTTCAAAGGAAAAGATGATTTAGCGCAGGCTACCCTGAAAGAATGTCTTGACTTAGGAAATCGTACAAAAAATGAAGTGATCGTTGGCTTTGCCAGCTATGGTTTAGCGCTCAATGAATTTAATCATTCCCGATATGCCACTGCCCAAGCCTATATCTCCCGCTGCGTACCGATTGCCGATCGGCATGCCACTGGTGCTTTGCTGGCCGATGTTTACCGACTTGCATTTCAAATTTACGACTCATTGCATCAACCCACGGTAGCCTATCGTTACCTGAAAGTCTACCAACAGTTACGCGACTCGCTCTACACGCAGGATGTGGAGAAGAAAGCCGCCATCGTGAATGCCAATTATGAAATTCAAAAAAAGGAAAGTGAACTGAAGGTGTTGGCGCAAAACAACGCCATTCAAAAACTAGAACTCGATCAGCAAATTTTAATGCGCAATGTGGGCATTGGCGCACTCGCAAGTGTGGTACTGATCAGCTTGCTCGTGTATAGCCGCATTCAAAGCAAACGAAGATTTGAAAAGCAAGAGTACGATCGAAAAAAGGAAGAACTGGAACAAGCTCGGATAATGCAACTTTCGTTGCTGCCGCAAAAGCCGTTTCAAGAAAACGGTATTACCATTGTTGGAAAAATGCAAACTGCCACCGAAGTGGGTGGTGACTATTTTGATTACTTTAAGCTGGACGACCACCGTGTGTTGATTGCCTTTGGCGATGCCACCGGCCATGGCACCACAGCCGGGATGATTGTAACCGTTACGAAAGTGGTGATTGTAAATAACCTGAAGCAAATTCGAGAAAGCAATAATTTGTTGCCGATGGTTAATGCGATCAATGAAGCTTTAATCGAGACTTTGGCAGTTCGGGGCAAAGGCATGTCGCTACAACTTGCCATTCTTGATACGGCTGCTCAAACCATGTCCATTACTTCGTGCGGAATGCCCTACCCACTGATTTACCATAGTGAATTAAAAACATTTCAAGTAATGGAATTGCGCCAGCCTCCACTGGGATTTCTAAAACAAACTCTGGCCAAGGTTCACTCGATTCCCTTTACATCCGCTCATACGCTGATTTTAGTTTCCGATGGCATACTCGAGCGGTTCAATGCACAAAAAGAGGAATACGGCCTTGACCGTCTCCTGCTTCATCTTCAAAACACACTTCAGTCCGGCAACTTGAGTTTGACCGGCTTGCTCGAAAATACATTTGCAAAAAATGATTTGTTTGCCAACGGAATCGCTAACCATGATGATATGACGGGTTTATGTTTACGAGTGACAGGCTAAATGCTCAAACACTAATTTTTTTAGTAGAAAAGCTGTCATTTTCTGCCTTGAAGATTCTCATTCTTCATTCATAAAGTGTTATCCGTGCCTTAAACAGAAAAGACATTTTCAAAACGATTCTTCCGATACACCCACAGACTTCCGCCAATCGCCAGTGTTAAAAAGAAAAGAAGGCCCATCAAATCTGCCAAATAGTGTGAAGGCACTTGAGCCGAAGAATAGCTGTGCGTTGGCAAGCAACCAAAGTCTTCTGCCCGCATCTTTTCATTATTAAACATCCGTGGAATAAAATAGTGGCGCCACGTATTGGCAAATGCAATCACCTGATTCCGAAAGTCGGTGTAATGCGTTGGTGAAGTTCCGGCCAGATCATTCAACCCGTCTTGCAACAAAATAGCGGGCGACAAAAAACGAAGTCGATTGACCCAGTTTTGTTGTCTATTCAACGCTTCATTATAATCATCCAACACAGGTTGTACGGATTGGTTGATGACATCGCTGGCGGCAAAGTTTCCCAGCCACCAACTATACTGGTTTTGCTGAGTAGTATCTTTCGGGGCATATTCCGGATGTTCGCGATAATACGTTTTCAGTATTTCATCCGCCTTTTTCTCCGCCAATGCTTTTGCCTCCCGATATTCATGAATCATAATGGTGCGCGATGGCACGGGATAAAAGGAGTTTGCCGTTTGCGAAATAATAGACGGGATCAAAAGCACAAACACAACCCACACCGCTATCAATGTGACCGCATTGCTGCCGGATGAGTTCCCCAACAGGTTTATTAAAAATGAAATCAAGAACCAAAAAAAGATATACACGGTGACGAGCAGAATCAATTTCATCGCTGCTCCCATATTGCCCATCCATTCAATGCCAAAAATTGTTAACGAAAAAAGAATAGAGGCAACAACAATGACAGTGAGAATAAAAAAGCGGAGTAGCAGCTTTCCAAATAACCATTGGTACAGGGATATGGGCTGTGCCAACGTCAAGCGCAACACACCCGATTCTTTCTCGGACGAAAGTACGTTGTAACTAAAGCCCAACACCAGCAAGGGAAGCAGGTAGATGCAAACGAAGGCCAGATCAAAACTGCCAAACAAAAGTTGAACGGGGTTTGAGAGTTCCGAGAAGCCGAGTGTGTATGCCTCACCATAAATTTTTGGTTTTGCATAGTGCGTAAACAAATCGCTTTGGCCGGTAGAAACAACCGCCAGCGGTTGAGCATCCATCGCAACAACACGTGGGGCATCCCACCCAATGTTATCAAGTGCGCGTGGGTCTTGCCATGGCTCGGGTGCCGGTTTTAGATTGTTATTGAGCGAGTCTATCTCAGCTGCCATCCTCCGATCCAGCTTCCCCATTTTTTCTTTTTCTTTGGTAATAGTGGCCATACGATCCTCCACTTTTTCCTTTCCATTGCGCACCGCAAACACGGTGATGCCCAAAAATAAAATCAGCAGAATCATCACCCACCTGTCGCGTAGCAAGTTGAGCCATTCGTATTTGATGGTATGTTTTAACATAATTTTTAGATTTACGATTTGTATGTTTCTTAGCGCTAGATGGTTTTCATTTGAGTGACCGCTCCGTACAATGCGGCAAAGGAGAGCAACAGCCATGCTAATAAGGTGATGAGATTGCTCGTGTTCTGACGGATCACAGTGGTGTACGAAGTCGGTTCATATTGAAAATCCGGCACCGAAGACCACAGTTTATCATCAGCCAGATAATCCCAATCGCCATATTTTGAATTGGCTGCCATATCGCCATTCATTTTCCCCACCAATTCAATACGGTAATTTTCAGCTGCGTTGGCAAAGTCCCAATGCGAGGTATAGTCTGTGCGGCAAATGGCCATCGACAAAAAGCGCGTGGGCAGAAAAGGAGAAAGCGCAGCCGTGCTGCGATACACGTTGGTCTGATTTACATACGTGTCTTTCAACAATTGATAATGCTTGAAATAAATATCAGCAGTATGCTTCTCGCCTTCCTGCATCAAAAAGCCATCCCAGTTAAAGGGCAATTGCTGCACGCTGTCGACTCCATATTTTTTTAACGTTTCCTCTTCCAGTTTCTTCGCTTCGGTATTCCACGGATTGTGTCCATCCAATCCTTTCTTTTTGTCAGCCGCTATCTGTTCTTCAAATTCCACTTGCGTAGGATACGGGTACAGTTTATCCGCAATGGCAGTTGAAATCTTGGGCATCGCTAAACACGATACCATCCAAATTCCCAGCAATGTCACGAACGCTAAGTTTGATTTTTTAAAAAGTGAGGAAACAAACAGCGTGATATTGATGAACACTGCATAATAGATCAGGTAAACGCCAAACAGGAGGGTGAGTGCCCACAAACTAAACTGCCCGTAATCTTTGATGTTGGCTAAAAATAAAGCGGCCAGCACATACACGGGTATAGCAATGAGCAAAACCGGAAGAAATATGCCCAACCATTTTCCCATCGTTAATTTCCACGTGCTCACACCCTGACTTTTCAATAATCGTAGCGTGCCGCTTTCGCGCTCGCGCGTAAATGCATTGAACCCGATCAGAATGATGAAAAGAGGAACGATGAAAATCAATACGAAATCAGGCGTGAGATCACCAAAACGCGATAGGGCGGTTTGATCTTGTGCAGCCGCATATTGCGCTTCGTTTCGTTTATGTGCTTCCAGGTAAATGCTTACGCCCGTGTACTTATCTACACCATTATCAATCAACGAAAGTGGATACTTTGGTTTGAATGCATAGGTGCCATAGTGAGCTGCCGAATGTGGATTTTTTTGTCCCTGTTCCACCCACTCGCTGCGTGCATTTTTTTTGGCTTCGCTGTGCTGGGCATTGACCGATGTGTAGTAGCTTTTGCTCACAAACAAGGCGGCCAGCAACAAAGCAAAAAGGGTGATGGCCGTAATCCGAAAGCGTCCCTCCCGAACGATTTCTTTTAGCTCTTTGAGTGCGATTTTCAATATCATGGTAAATGCTTTTTAATTCATGTGTTTCAAATACAATTTTTCTAAATCCGTATGGTTGATTTGATCCGTGGTAAGTTGTTCTACTAAACTGCCTTCGCGCATCATGCCAATGTGTGTGCCCGTTTCTTTGGCTCGGAAAAGATCATGCGTAGCCATGAGCGTAGCCACTCCTTTCTTGCTCAGTTTGGTCAGCAATTCCGAAAACTCATTGCTTGCCTTCGGGTCTAATCCGGAAGTCGGTTCGTCCAACAGCAGCACTTGCGCATCTTTAGCCAGAGCGAGGGCAATGCCAACTTTCTGGCGCATCCCTTTGGAGTAGGTAGAAATTCTCTTGTCGTGTGCATCGCCTTGCAACCCGGCTTCCGTTAAGAATCTCAGAAATTCTTCTTTCGGATATTTTTTGTTGGCAAGCCCGCTGAAATATTCGAGGTTCTCTAATCCCGTCAAATTCGGATAGAGCATCAGGTTTTCAGGAATGTAGGTAAGCAGTTTCTTCGTTTCGAGCGGTTCTTTCACCACATCTTTTCCATCAATCAATGCCTGTCCTCCGGATGGTTGAATGAAATTAAGAAAGAGATTAATCGTAGTGGTTTTGCCTGCACCATTCGCGCCAAGCAAACAAAAGATGTCTCCTTTATTTACCGTAAAGCTGGTTGGCTTCAGTGCTTGTTTACCGTGATACGTTTTGCTGAGTTGTTTTGCTTCTAGCATGTGATGTTGTTTTTAGTTATCTAATCGAAATACAAGTCGTTTTTCATTTTTATGTTGGATCGGGGGCGAGCGATGCACGATTCCTTTGCCCACCTTATCGGGCGATGCCTCTCCTCGAAGGATTCCAACTTCAAATGGCTGCATACACTTTACCTTCGAAAAATCTTTAATGATCGATTCATTATCGCCACCCATCAGTCGGTGCCGGTTTACATAGCGATCGTCAATCCACTCAGTGCCCGCGCCTACATAGGTGCACAAGAGCCGTAAGTCATAGCGATCGGTGTGAAACTTTCGACACGCATCATCGCTCACGGCTTTGAGATACAATCGCGTTTGGGGTTGACCCGTAATTGAAAGAAATTGACAGGTAAGCGCTACCATATCGTCTACCAGCAGCAACTTCCCCACGGTGTGAATGGCCGACTTATCAAACTCTTCCTGCAATTGCTCCCGAACCGTTTGGGCGGTTGCCGTCAGGCTAAATCCGGTGAAGGCACTTGTTAACAGGGCATTCCCAAACTGATGAATGTCCTCATCCGGCAATCGCTGCCAATGCACAAAATTGACTTCGGGATCGGAAATTTTCTCCAAATCCAGCATGGCAGGTACCAAAAGGGAGTAGGGCTTGCGAATTGAAAAGGTTGATAAAAAGCTCATGATTATGCAACAATGTTGCATATTAACGCATCAAGTCTATATTTGCAACACGGTTGCATTAAATGGGGAAAATCAATTACAAGCGCAATACCTGGAGCATGGCTCTTCCTTTGCTATTGATATTGGGAGCGCTTCCTATCTCCGCCCTTGCGCCTGGATCAGACGCATGGCAGATGTTCGCGCGCGTTCCTTTTAAGTCAACCTACTTTAAAGAAATCAATGAGTATTTCTTAGTGCCCATCTTCACCAAAGAACTGCGGGCACAGGAAGGAAAGGAAATGGAACTGCGCGGTCATTTCATTCCCATGGATATGGATGGCAATAATATTGTATTGTCAAAGTTTCCGTATGCGGCTTGCTTTTTCTGTGGTGGAGCGGGGCCGGAGTCTGTGGCGGAAGTTCAGTTCAAAAATAAAAAGCCAAAACTAAAGCCCGATCAGGTAATCTCCGTTCGCGGAAAGCTGCAACTCAATGGCACGGACATCAATCACCTCAATTTCATTTTAAAAGATGCTGAACTGATACAACCATGAATTGGAAAGCAACAATACTAGGGATGTCGCTGATAGCGATGGCGTGTAGCACCTCCAAAGAAAATGAAATATGGAAGGAAGCGGCCGTGCTACATCACATGTCGTATCTCATTTCAAAAGAAATTGAAATCGATCTGGCCGAATTGAAAAGAACGAACCTAATTCAAGATTCAGTCCAAGCCATTGCTGCCGACTTTAAAACGTGGCAATCCAACCAGGTGGAAGTTCCCGGCTACGAATTGTCGGAGCATACACACGATCATTCATCCCACACGGCAGTAGAACTTACCGCACAACAAATGCTCGAGCTGCAAAAAGCCCTTCAGTCACAATTGGAATCGATCCGCGCCCGAATTAAAAATTTAAAAAACACACGATGATGCCCTTTCTTAAAACTAAAAAGTTACCGGTAACTGTACTGAGCGGATTTCTGGGTGCCGGAAAAACCACCTTGCTCAATCACGTGCTCAACAATCGCGAAGGGCTAAAAGTGGCCGTGATTGTCAATGACATGAGCGAGGTAAACATTGATGCGCAATTGGTAAAAAACGAAGTGCGTTTGTCGCGCACCGAAGAGAAGCTGGTAGAAATGAGCAATGGCTGTATCTGCTGCACCCTGCGCGAAGATTTGATGATTGAAGTAGAGAAACTCGCGAAGCAAAAAAAGTTCGACTACCTGCTGATTGAAAGCACCGGCATTTCCGAACCATTGCCCGTTGCCCAAACCTTTAGTTTTGCCACAGGCGATGAACTGTTGGACCTGACGCGCTATGCCGAATTAGATACGATGGTGACGGTAGTGGATGCGTTTAACTTTTTCCGCGACTTTGGATCTGCCGACCGTTTGCTGGATCGTAAACTGACTGATATGCCAGAAGATGATCGTACGATCGTAAACTTACTTACCGATCAAATCGAATTTGCCAATGTAATTATCCTCAACAAAATTGATTTGATTACCACCGAGCAACGCGTGTTTCTGGAGGGTGTGCTGCACAAACTCAATCCGGAGGCCACACTCATTCCTTCCAGCTATGGCAAAGTAGCACTCAAAGAAATCATTCATACCAAAAAGTTTGACTACGAGCGGGCGCAACAATCAGCCGGATGGATTCAAGAGCTGAATAACAAACACACACCGGAAACGGAAGAGTATGGCATCGGGTCGTTTGTGTTTCGTCAACGCAGGCCCTTTCACCCCGAACGATTCTGGAATTACATTCAAACCCGTTGGCCGGGAAATGTGCTGCGCAGCAAAGGCATTTTCTGGCTGGCCTCACGGCCGAATGAGGCTATCCTGTGGAGCCAGGCGGGCGGCTCATCCAAAGCAGAGCCCTATGGCAAATGGTGGGCCTCCACCAGCATGGCGCAGCGGGCAGCCAGTGCCGATTACCTCGAAAACCAAGAAGAGATTATGAAAAAATGGGATCGCGACTTTGGCGATCGCATCAATGAGTTGGTGATTATTGGAACGGATCTAAAACGGGAAATAATCGAACAAGAACTTTCTTCCTGCCTAGTAAGTATGAGTGAATGGGAAGCATCAAAGCAAAAGAAAAATTGGAACGACCCGTGGCCGCTTTAGTCAACAATATCCGAGTACTTAAACTTGGATATGATATAATATAGGAAGTTGAAAGACAGAGCGTCTTCTTCTTCCTCCTTATCAGCTGGTTTCTCGGCTTTAGCTTTTGACGGTTTGGCCACTGCTTGTTCACGGGTTACAACAACTCCATGTGGCTTTTGATGTTCTGTCGACTCGAGCAATAAGGTTTTATCTTCGTTCAGGTTAAGCTCTGGGTGACTGTTGAGTTCTTTTATATCAACTTCTGCTGGATCGCCTGCTGGTGGATTTTCTTGCGCTTGAGCAGAATAAACCAACATCGCACAGAATGCGAAGACCGTAAAAAACAGATGTGTGAATTTTTGATTCATAAACCGCTCTTTTCCTTACGAACCTTGAGTACTTTTGGTTTCGGATACGCAAAATAGAAAAAAAAACGGTTATACCATCATTCGGAGCCACGGAAACTGATTGTGTATACCGATTGCAACCAATTAACACCATTTAACCTGATGAGCATTTCATGGGATGATTTTTCAAAAGTAGACCTTCGGGCCGGCACGATCATCAAAGCGGAGCCATTTGAAGGGGCAAAAAAGCCGGCCATTAAGCTGTGGATTGACCTAGGATCAGAATTGGGCACTAAAAAATCGAGTGCTCAAATTACCCACCTTTATCAACCTGCAGAGCTGATTGGAAAGCAGGTGGTTTGTGTTGTCAATTTTCCGCCTAAGCAAATTGCTACCTTTATTTCTGAAGTGCTAGTCACTGGTTTCCCCAACGAAAATGGGCATGTGGTGCTTACCACTTTGGACAAACAAGTACCCAATGGAGCAAGGTTATTCTAATCAATTGGCGCACTAACCAAAGTCCATGCAATTCTCGCAACTCGAATCGATCACATCCGGTAAGGTCATTCAGCTTTCGCTGGATCGCAAACTCACTTACCTGATTACGGACAGCCGAAAACCGATGGTAGCAGAGGAGGCGGTATTTTTTGCTCTTTCGGGGAAACGCCATGATGGTCACCAATACATTCAGACTTTATATAATCTGGGCATTCGTCAATTTATTGTTGAGCAGTTGGTCGATGTTTCAAAGTTTCCATTAGCCAATATCTGTCAAGTTTCATCCACGTTATTGGCCTTGCAAGATATAGCGGCTCATCATCGATTGGCATTTTCCATTCCTGTGGCGGGTGTTACGGGCAGCAACGGAAAAACGATCATTAAAGAATGGTTATACCAATTGCTGGAGGGAGACCGAAGCGTTGTAAAAAATCCTGGAAGCTACAATTCTCAAATCGGAGTTCCATTATCTGTGTGGGCGATGGCACCTCACCATCAACTAGGAATTTTTGAAGCCGGCATTTCCACACGTGATGAGATGGCACGACTTGAAAAAATCATTCAGCCCACAATCGGCATTTTTACAAACATCGGCACCGCACACAACGAAGGATTTGTAAATCAAACCGAGAAGGTCGAAGAGAAACTAAAGCTCTTCCGAAATGTAACTACACTAATTCATTGTGCCGATCATTCAGACATTGCTATACAAATTCAACAACAAAAAATTCCATCACTCAGCTGGGGATTTCATTCTAATGCAGATATCAAAATTGAAAAGAATCTTTCCGGATATTCTGTTCATTATAAAGGAAATTCCTTCACGATCACCCTCCCCTTTGATGACAAAGCGTCTGTTGAAAACTGTTTTCATTGCATCAGCTTGTTATTGTATTTCGGATATGCCGCTCCGGCAGTACAGCAAAAAGTGAATTTGCTGCGCGCAATCCCCATGCGGTTGGAATTAAAACAAGGCGTCAATCGTTGCCAATTAATTGACGATACGTACAACAATGATCTGGCGGGGCTCAAAATTAGTTTGGACTTTTTGAACGGCCAGCAAAAGAAAAAGAAAACGGTTATTCTTTCCGATATTCTACAATCCGGCTTGACCGACTTAGAACTAATCGATCAGGTTTCCATTTTATTAAAAAGTTATCCTCTCTACCAATTCATTGGCATTGGTCCTAATTTATCCACACACCAAAAGCAAATTTCGTTAGCAGCCAAAACTCATTTTTATCCTTCTACTGAAGCGTTTCTTCAAAGCTTGGATACCACTCAATTTGAAGATGAATTGATTTTGGTAAAAGGCGCACGTGCCTTTCAATTTGAAAAAATTGTCAGTCGCTTGCAGCGAAAAATACACGGCACAGTGATGGAAATTGATTTAAGTAAAATGGTGACCAACCTGAATTATTTCAAATCGCAGTTGCGCCCCGGAGTAAAGCTGATGGCCATGGTGAAGGCGTTTGCCTATGGCAGCGGCAGCGAAGAGGTAGCCAATCTCCTGCAGTTTCATCAGGTCGATTATCTGGGTGTAGCCTACACCGATGAAGGCGTTGACTTGCGAAAGAATAATATTTCGTTGCCGATTATGGTGATGAATCCGGCTGAAGAAAATTTTCATTCGTTGCTTTCATTTTCGTTAGAGCCGGCCATCTACAATTTAAAAATGCTCACCGCATTCTGTCATTTCACCGAAGGCAAACAAGCAAGTATTCACATTGAGGTAGATACCGGCATGCATCGATTAGGTTTTGATGAGTCGGATTTACCTGCCATCATTTCGTTGCTGCGCACTAATCCACAGCTAAAAATTGCCAGTGTGTTTTCTCATTTGGCTGGAGCCGATGAATCCGTGCACGATGATTTCTCGAAAGAGCAATTCGAAAAATTTACTCGTTTTTACGAGGGACTTTCGCAAGCGTTGAACACTCGTCCATTGCGGCATATTCTCAACTCGCCCGGCATTTTACGTTTCCCTAATTTTCAATTGGACATGGTGCGCCTAGGTATCGGGCTGTATGGCGTTAATCCGACTGAGCAAGAATTCAATCAACTCGTGCTGGTAGCCACGTTGAAAACGATCATCTCCCAAATCAAAACCATCAAAGCGGGCGAAACCATTGGCTATGGCCGAAAAGGAAAAGCCTCCACAGAAATGAAGATGGCCACCATTGCCATTGGCTATGCCGATGGATTTAGTCGCAGCTTTAGCCAAGGGAAAGGGCTGGTGTTGGTGCGTGGAAAAAAAGTGCCGGTGGTAGGCAATGTGTGCATGGACATGACGATGATTGATGTAACGGGCACCGATGCGCACGAAGGCGATGAAGTAATTTTATTTGGTCCTGATCTGCCGCTACAAGAAGTGGCACAGCGTATTCAAACGATTCCTTACGAAATACTCACTAACACCAGCGAGCGCGTGAAGCGAGTTTTTTTTGCCGAAAGTATTTAGCCGCAACCTAAATTCTTTTTTAGATCGCGCTGCGGCAACCCTCCAAAGTCAAATGGTTTTTCTGGTTCTTCCGGAACAGTTGGTTGAATTTTTTTCTCCGGCTCAGCTTTCGGTTCCTTTTTCTTGGGTGTCTTCGCTTTCAATTCTCCTTCTTCCATGCAAACAAGTTAGCGAATTGCTCGGATAATATTTTGCGTGAAAATTTTCGCTCGGCCAGTGCACGTGCTGCTTGTTGATATTGCTGCAGCATTTTTTCATCGGTAAGAAATGGTTTGATCTTTACAACAAAATCCAATGGATTATTCGAGTCAACCGAAAAACCACAGCGAGCCTCTTCAATTTCGCGGGCAATCCATCCACCAAAATTGGTAACGATCAACTTACCTGCGGCCAAGCCATCAAAGAATTTGTTTGGTGAACCCGTCTCTAACACGGGCAATCTTTTGTACGATACAAAACACACATCGGTGGCATCCATTACTTTCAACACACCGGCTCGATCTTGAAAGTCAATGAACGTAAGATTTTGCAGTTGCAAATGTTTCGCATTGTTCTCCAATCGTTCGCGCAAAGCGCCTTCACCACAAATCACAAACTGAATGGGCAAATTTGCTTTGCGGCAATTGTTGGCACACTCAATCAGGTAATCAAGTCCATTAGCCAATCCAATCGCTCCAATATAAGACACCACTAGTTTCTGTTTGCCTTCGGAATAAATCGGCTTATAAAAATCACAATCAGCAAAATTGGGAATGTTATAAACCTTCTTCTGCGGCACGATTTTTTGAATGGAAGATTGAATGGCGGGCGATAAACCTACGATGGCATGTGCCGATTGATAGATCCGTTTTTCTACCCAATAGAGAAATTGCTTTAAAAAGTAATTCTTGATGAAACCCATCTGGATGGGTGCATCTGGCCACAAATCGCCTACTTCAAAAATAAAAGGTACATGACTTCGCCTTTTTATCCACATGGCAGCGATACCCACGGTTAAGGGCACTGAAATAGCATAACAATAGTCGATTTTGCCTAGCGACTTTGACTTACTTGTAGACGCTAGCATAAATTGTATAAACGAAGTGATTCGCTCAAAAAACCCAAACTTGTTATCGTAAGGAACAGGAAGATAATGGATGGTGATTCCCTCAAAAACCTCTGAATAAGGCTTTTTTTGATTCGTGGATGTAATGACAAAAACCTCCGCATTGTGCTCAATCAGTGCCTTCGCCAAGTAATACGATCGGATAGCCCCCCCGGAAACCGGTGTTTTGAAGTGTTGATGCAATAGTAATACTCTCACAATAAGAAGAAATGGCGCAAAAATGCCTCTATTTTTCTTCGATTTACTAATAAAAATTACTTCTACATTATGTTTTCGTGAATAGCATCTTTCTGACAATAACCTACCACACTTATTTGCGTTCTTTGTAACAGACAACCACTAATTGTCCTATGAAACAATCTCCGAAGTTGGCCATCCTCCAAAGTTTGGACGCGATGGACAAGATGCAAATGGAAGAAGTTTTGAATTATATCAAAACGATCATCCACCAGCCCGAGCAGGATTACAGCGCCTTCAAAAAAGAAGCGATGAAGGAAATCCGTCAGGCGTTGCGCAAAGGTAAAAAGGGGCTTCAGCTAGCCGCCTAAAAAGCAACCAACTCATTGCTTTACAGGCTTCCGTCACGAAGCCTGAATGACTTCTTCACCCCAAATTTTTCAGATTATCTGCCCACCATGAATACGGCATTGGAGAAAATCATTTTGCCATTCTCCCAGAAATTGCGGAACAACGGATTGTCTACCAAATAAACTACTTGGCCTTTTCCTTTGTCCTCTACACCAAACACGAGTGTGTTCTCAAGCTTCTTGTTGATTTTCGTTCCGGCAAATCCGATCAATGGTTTTTGTTTTCCTTTCAAAATACCCACGTTCCAACCTTTTGATAAATAGCTGTAATGCAACTCGGACGTGCGTAGTGAATAATACGTGTCGTTTAAACCAAAAGCGAGCGGGTGTGATTTATCCATCGATACTTTATAAATAGCTCCGAAAATTGAATGGCTTAACTCTTTGCGTTCTGCCTCTCCAAATTTAATCGGGCCTTCCTTTTCGCGTAGTTCTTTCTCCTCTTTTTCGGCTTTGCTCTTCAGGTCATCGCTGGCAAATTCTTTCAACCCAAAGCCTTTCTTTTCTGCGAAGTAAGAAGTGGCTCCTGCTATCAAAATCAAACGACCACCATCGCCTACCCAGCGATCAATCATAGAAACCGTGCCTTCATCAAACAGGCGATAGTTGCCATCGGGAATCACCAACACATCGTACTTCCACAAATCCACATTGCGGAAGTAGTCCGTGCCGAGGATGGTGACAGGGTAGTGAATTTGTTGCTCGAAAAAGTGCCATACCTGTCCATGATCCAATGAAGATGTTTGATCACCACCTAACAAGGCAACACGCGGTGCGCGGATGTAGCTTACTTCAGACGATCCAAAATCAGCGCCTTTTTCCACGAGCCCAGAAGTCGTTGTATAAATTTTTCGGCCTAAGTCTTTCGCAATGGTCTGTACCAACAAATCAAAGTCTGCAATGCTTTCATTGTTTCTTCGTGTAACGATGAGCGTGCCAGGTTCAAACTTTTTTCCGTTGGATGTAAAGGACAACATCGCTTTTCTCACCTTCACGCCTTTCTTTATCAGCGCGCCTAAAAATTCAACATCAGCTATGGTTTGATAAGTAAAAATATAAGCATAAGGCTTTGCCGCAATTGGTTCTTGAACCACCGCTTTTGGTTGATACGATTTGCCAATAGCGATTTTTTCGGTTAGAGCGGCTGCTTTCAAATCATATGCGTAAATCAAATTCCACGCGGTGATGTCGTAGGTAAGTGAATCGGTTAGTTTAGAAGTAGGCTCGAAGAGTGTTGTAATGAAACGGCCTTTCGGCTGGTGAATATTGATGATGATGTCGTCCGTGTTAACAGTTACACTTCCTGTAGATTGTGTTTGGTAATCAAAACCACGAGTAGCTTTGCTCGCATCTGTATGTCCATATTGAATTCTGTGGGTTGTAAGCCAGTTGGTAAATCGCGCTAACTTATCGGGATTGTTATCGGCTTTGATCTCATACGTTTTATAG
>JABFSO010000441.1 GCA_013140555.1 Cyclobacteriaceae bacterium
GGGTTATCGGACGGTGTATCGTTAGAAGTATTTTTCTTATGCTTCTTAAATCGTTTTCCTAATTGCTCAGCCACGCTCTTTAAACCCGGTGTGGTTTTAGAGGCAGACTGCACCAACCCATAAACAGTGAGGCTGGCGGTCATCGATTCACTGCCCACCGCTCTGTATGTACTTTCAACTTTCTCTTTCAATGAATCGATCAGCATTTTGATTTCACCCATGTTGTTGAAAAGTTCAGTGTCCTTGCCATACTCTACTTTGTCAAACACGGGCGGCAGAATGTTTGGAAAGTTAAGCGAAGCAGTATAAGCGTCTTGCGCAAAGTCAATGCTTTTAGGGCCGAGTTTGGTGAGGAAGCCTATTTCTTCGGGTGTGAGAGAAATAAGAAAAGGCATTTTTTCATTGATCGTTTTAATGGCTTCTTTGATGGCAACAAAATCTGCTTGGGGCATCACATACGAAATTTGTGTTTTGTTCATAGTTGTAATTGGTTAATGGTTAAAAACTATTTGCAAAAACATTACCAAATCATATGCCAAACTAAAAACGTTGAAATCAAACGTATTTAAGAGGTTTTTGAATAGGAGAAAATTCTGAATAACGAAATAAAACGAAATCACTAATGATATAAGACGAAAAACGCTAGTTTGAAATAGGTTTATCGCTTCTAAGGTCGCTCAGTTATTTGTTTAAAATAACTAACATGAACACCACCTCCTCCGCCAGCCAAAAGAAATATATTTCCATCTCGCACCCACTTATTCTCAATAAGCAGTTCACTTTCTTTCGTCAACAAAATCCGTAACCTTTTAATGTCGTGCCTTCCATAAATAATGGGAAGCAATGGTGGAATCTCTATTTTATCGTTTCTTATAAACACTTCGTAATAAAAATGCCTTTTAAATTTTCCATGCATTGTCTTGGTCTGGATACCTAAACTATCCTTGAAGGTTAATACAAGATTGTTATTGGCGTCAAAATGTAAATGAATAGAGTCTGTATTTCCTTTCGAAAGTTCAAATAAATCTAAAATGGTTGTTCGAGAAATGTATTGGTCGGGTCCTTTCCCATTTACTAAGTAAGATTTATTTGCAAAGCTTGCAGTGAATTTATTGTCCATTTGAGCATAATCCTTTTTGACAATTACCATCCCCGTCACGCATGAGCTCAGCGTTATTGTTACGAAAAGAAAGATTATTATTCTGGCCAAATCGTGTGGTGTCTTTTCAGGTTTTAATTTATGTCAATGTAGGTATAATTTTAAACTACCACTATTTCTTAAAACGCAAAACGGCTGAATTCAAACCTTGAGAAAATTCAAAGGTTTTTAGTTCAACATCGTTCCTTTGTCAGTTAGTATTTTCAGATTTCCGATGTCATCTCGTTCAAATTTTGTCAACTTGATATCAGCCGGTTTATAATTACGTTTGTTTAAAAACTGAATGAAGATAGGGTAGCTTACCCGTTCGCTGATCTCAACTAATCCGGAAGGTGTTATTTTATACACCTGAAAGATCCAGTAACTATGGTTATTTTGACCAAACATTCCTACCGACTGAATTTCAAACGTTCCATCCTTATCAAAATCGCGCTCAAAATCAATCCGATCTTCGTATTGGTTATCAAATGAATACTTGATGAATGTACTATTTTCTTGCTGAATTAAATAGATAGGTCGATAGCTTAAACTTAACCCGTTTGTGTTGTAATCATAGGTGATTTTAATATCTATTAAAGAATCTCCATTAAGGTCAGCTACTTTGATGGGGTGCCTAGATGTATTGAATGGCAAAAAGTCCACTTCTTCACTATCAAATCGTTGAATAGTCTTTTTCCCCTTATAATTGCGAATGATGTTTTTCGCTTCTTTCTTCGATCGGTCTGAAGTGAATTGTATGGTTAGTTCGCTACTATCCGCATAAAATGCAGGGATAGTTATTGTTTGATGTATTTTGTTCTCCGCTTTATTTTCAAACAGTTTCCAGTTACTGTAAGACTTAAATGGTGGGCTTTCAAATTGATCGAACGGATATTGTGCATTAGCAACGTGGGCAAGTAGATATGTTAGCAGGAATAGAAAAACGGATTTCATAACTAATCAGAATTCTGATAAGTTACAAAAAATCATTTTCCGGTGCCGCTCATTTTTTAATCGCCTGGGTCAACTTAATCATGATTTTAAAAGAAATGTCGGGGTGCGCTACTTGATTGACAGTACCAACTACATAAAGATTTTCTTCGGGGCTATAGAAGGCCAGTGCGCCCGAAAGTCCCGAGTGCCCAATGTATGAGGGAACCGCACCCGTAGGATTAAAAACCCACGGAAGTTTAAATAGGTGAAAGCCAATGCCGGATCGTAGCGGAAAGAAGATCGAATTCCACTCCTGTAGCTTGCTGATGTATTCTTTAGGAAATATCTTCCCACTGAAAAATGCTTCAATAAATACAAGCATATCGGATGAGGTTGAAACCATTCCCCCATCTGCGCCAAAAGAAGTCATGGCTTGCGGTATGCGCAATATATTTGTTTTGTAATAGAGAGACATCGGAGTGGTATCATTCGCATCTTGATGCAAATAGGTTCTTGTTAAGTGAAGCGGTTCAATGATGATTTCTTTACAATTTTTTGAAAACGATTTGTGGGTAATGTTCTCAATGATTTTTCCGAGTAATTGGAAATTTGTATCCGAATAATGCGCCTTACCCTTGGTGCCGGGTGGGAAGTGTGGTTGGAGTGATTTGGTTCGTGCTATACAATCTTCCAATGTCCATACCTGATCACGGCCACTTTTTATTTCGTCCTCCAGGCTCACTTTGTTCGAGCCTTTATCTTGAAAGTAATCGGGAAGACCGGAAGTGTGCGCGAGCAAATGTTTAATGGAAATTTCATCAGAGTAATCTGTGCCTTTGAAGACATGAAGTTTATTCAAAATCGATTGGTCGAGGTAGAGATGAATTTTGTCATCCAGATTAAGTTTGCCCTGCGCTTTTAAATGCAAGATTAGCGCGGTGGTGAATAGTTTGGTAGTGCTGGCAATAAAATAGGATTGATCTTTGGATAGATTACCCGCTGCCCCTAACCAAACCATGGAATCTTTTTTGAGGGCAAAGCAAGCTCCAAATATTTTTTTGTTATCCACCGTTTTGTCAACGATGCGTTGCAGCCTATTTGCTACATCGATAGATTGTGCCATACTAAGATTCATGATAAGAAAGATAAAGAGAAGTGTGAAGAATTTTTCCATAACAGAGATAGAGATAGTTGATTAGTACCAATTAACACCTAGTAAAAGCATATTGGAAATGCCAGTTCGCACACTTCCATCGGATAGATTGGATTGCCCATAGAAAAAACGATACTGTATGTCTAGGACAAATTTTCCTTTGCGATAAATTTCATATCCGGTTGCCACCAACAAGGCCGGAAAGCCGGTATAAAATTCAGCGGTAGCCGGGTCTTTAATGGTGTAAAAGGCGGGGGCATCAAATGTTAAGCCCATGCCACAAGCAACCCAATACCTTTCTGTTACCCAATATTGCCCTGAAAGGGTAAAAGCTTCAAAGCCTCTGTCATTCCCTTTATACGAATAAATAGCACCCGGAAATGTTGCTAGTAAAGCGAAGCTTTTAGTAATCATGTAGCCCACTTTGATATTGGGCACTGAAAGCGAAAGGGTAGTGCTGTTACTTTTATTATTTTCCAGCGATAATGCGCCAGCTCCCAACCCAAGCCCAAAAACAAATCCTTTCCTTTCGATCGGTTGTGGCTCGACTGAGGTCTGCGCGAATGATGTATGAGTGAGCACTGTAAATGCGATCAATAGAATTTTGTTCATAGGGTGTGTGGCCATCAACGGGCAGTAAAAATCACACCCAATACAGAAACATCTTTTACCATTTGGTAAAAAAATGACTACATGGCTCTTTTAATTCTGCTTAAACTTTGGGGCGTTATACCCAGATAAGATGCAATATGATTTTGAGCAATGCGGTTTTGGATATTCGGAAATTGTTTTAACAATTTTTCATAACGCTCTTTTGCAGATTTTGTCAGCAACTCGATTTGCTGTTGCTGCTTGCCTACGAATGACATCTCGGCAGCCACAAGCCGCAATACTTTACCAATAGGAATTTGGGTAATTATATCATAATCGTGTGCTGTCATCCGAAGCATTCGGGTATTTTCCAACGCCACCACCTGCAAAGGCGTGGGCTGTTTTGTTAGCAGCGACATATAATCCGAACAAAAATGCCCGTCAAACGCAAAATCTAAACAAACTAAATTGTTTTCCTTCCAAAGAAATATCCCCACACTTCCTTCTAATAAATAATAGAAATAACGCTCCGATAAAAATTGCTCTTTGATTACCTCATCTTTTTTGAATGAAACTACTTCGCATTTGTCAGCAAACTCTATCCACGCTTCGATGGGTGCTTCAAAGAAAACATCAAACGAGGATTTTAAGATGGAAGCGTAGGGATGGGTGTCTTTCATTTTCAAATAAAATGTAACCGTCTAATTCAATAACCTTTGGTTGAATCATTTCAGCCACCATTAGAAAACTAAGATAATTCTAAACCACCGGAGTAACGAAGATAGAAAATTGACATTTGACTACCGGCATCTATTGGGCAAGTTTCGTAAGTTATCTATTCTTTGTAGAGGTGTGATTCTTTTATTATTTCAATTTACCTAAAAGTATAGCCAACCACCTGCCAGCCATTCGAAACATCAAATAAATAAGCATGCTTGTCGAAAGTAATATAACGGTAACAATAGCCCATGTTATTTGCGCAGGATAGATCGTAGTATGCCAACCGGGAACCATGAAGGAAAAGGTTACTTCATTTGCATCGAACCATATGATTATATAAACTGAGAAAGCGATAATAAGTCCGCAGAATATGATGAGTACCGTTTTTTCTATTTTATTCATGGATATTCAGTATAGCAAGATTCAACGAGTCATTTATATCGGTCACAAAAAAAGCCGCCTCTTTTCAGAGTCGGCTTTTTTAGTAATGTTATCTTTTATTTGAAAAATTTTTAGGAGTTAACTTTTGTACAGACTTGGTTAAAATACTAGAATGTATTAGCCGGTACGTAGGTTAAATTATTGTATTGGTTGTTGTTATCTGCACCAATAGTTGAAATATAAGTCATTGACTTCGCTGTCAGGTCAATTTTCACAAAATATGTTTTTTTGCTGGCACTAATACCATTATATAATAATCCAAAAATAGAAGCAGTACTTCCATTTTGCGCCATGGCCTTTAGACTAAGATTTGATGCGACCGAAAAATCCTCGGAAAAGCCTGTAAAAGTTATAACATCTATTTGATTGGTAAGTGTTCCGGTGGCACCATCAAGGTCACTGATAGTCACCTTATTCTTGTAACCGCCCGTGTTTGACAAAATAAATTTATTTGTCTTGGCATCATAAAGCATTCCTAAGCCACAGCAAATATCTGATTCAACGGTTTTTTTAGAGCGAACACCATCCGTTCCAAATTTTACGACACCATTACCATCATTATTAAAGTCGCCAACTGAAATAAGGCTGTCATCTGCTGCTACAGCCCAATTAACGATTGCATCCCACACAACGCCATTTACAGCATTGTTTTGGTTTATCCTGGTTGCAACTTTAGTTGTCGGATTTAAACTATACAAATAGCCTAGTTGTGTATTTCCATCTAACGTATACGAATTTTGGCTTAAATAATACAAGTTCTTTTTCGGATGAAAGGCTACGGCTCTCACTTCGTTTAATGTTTGACCGTCATAAGTAGGAGTAAAGATTTCTTTGGTTGCTCCAGTTTTTTCATCAACGGTGTAAAATTTACCGGTTGTTCTGTTACCTGCAATTAACACGTTTGCAACAGGTGCCGGATCGTCACTTTTACAAGATTGAATAATGGTTAGACCAACCAGTGAAAGGGTTAAAAGGAGTAAATTGATTTTTTTTGTCATAGGAGGATTTAGTTTAGGCTGCAAAAGTAGTTTTTTTTAATTCATAATGCCTCCGATTTTTACCAAGTTCATCGAAAAGTAACTCTGTTTTATAGTTCGATTGATGTAATTACTTGAGAATGTTGATTTCCTAGAGCCCAAATTAGATTTGGTTAACAAGGTGAGGTCTTATGTTTAAATATCAATTATTTATCGATCAAAGACTAAGGATTGATCAATCCTTCAAATAAAAAAAGCCGCCTCTTTGCTGAGACGGCTTTTTTAGTATGGTTAGAACTTTTTACACAACACCATTATCCATGCCAATCAAATACGCGGTATACGCAATATAGGCTAGCAACATAATGGCAGCTTCCCAACGATCGAGTTTGCGGGTATTTAAAGTGAACATGAAAACCATGAGTAATACAGTCGAACCCATTAAGACATATAAGTCAAAATTCATCGCGGCATTGTAAGGCATCGGATTAATAAAACCAGTGATACCTAAAATAAAGAAGATGTTGAAAATGTTAGAACCGACTACGTTACCAATGGCAATGTCTGTATTCTTTTTATAAGCGGCTACACATGAAGTAGCTAATTCGGGCAATGAAGTACCGGCCGCTAATATTGTCAAACCAATTAGTTTTTCAGATAAACCAAACCCACGGGCAATATCAAGCGCATTGTTTACCACTAATTGTCCACCAAAAATCAACATCACTAATCCAATAACCACCATACCGATGGAAAGTGGCATACTGTAAATTTTGATCGGTTCGCCTTCTTCCACATCTGATGTG